>NZ_JAWIRT010000010.1:136115-165330 GCF_036320045.1 Stenotrophomonas sp. SMYL20
TGGCGGGCGCCCGGCCGGCCCCCCCCCCCCCCCCGCGGGGGGGGGGGGGGGGGGGGCCCCCCCCCCCCCCGCCACTACCGGGCTGATGCGCTTGGCAGCACCAGCTCGAACACGGTGCCGGTTTCATCGGAGGTCACGCTTACCGTTCCGCCATGCGCCTGTGCAATCGCACGGGTGATCGCCAGGCCCAGTCCGGCACCTTCGTGGCGGCCACGCTCGCCGCGATAGAAGCGATCGAACAGGCGCGGCAGTGCTGCTTCGGCAATCGGCGGGCCGAGATTGTGCACGCTGACCCTGCACACGCCATCGCCCTCGACCAGCTGCACCCGCACCTCGCTGCCCACGGCTGCGTGCTTCAACGCATTCGACAGCAGATTGGCGATCGCCCGGTGCAGCATCAGACGGTTGCCTTCCACGCTCGCCACGCCGTCGCGGCGCAGGGTCAATTGCCGGTCCTCGGCCAGCAGGTCATAGAACTCCAGCAGCGAATCCACCACCGCATCCAGCGCCACCGGCTCGCGCGAGGGCAGCGCGCCCGGTGCCTCGGCCTGCGCCAGATACAGCAGGTCACCCACGGTCTGCGCCAACTGCTGCAGCTCCTCGGCACACGACGCCAGCGTCTCGCGGTAGGCCTCGTTGCTGCGCGGGTGGGCCAGCACCACCTGTACCTGGGTCAGCATGTTGGTGATCGGCGTGCGCAACTCGTGGGCCAGATCACCAGAGAACTCGGTCAACCGCGCGAAATCCTGCTGCAGCCGTGCCAGCATGCAGTTCAGGGTCTGCGCCAGCTGTTCCAGCTCGGCCGGGGCGCTGCGTGCGCTCAGGCGCCGCTGCAGTCGGCCGGCGGTGATCTGCCGGGCTTCATCGGCCAACGTGCGCAGCGGTCGCAGCGTGCGTCGCACGACGTAGCCACCCAGCAGGCTGCTGGCCACGGCGGCACCGATGATCGCGATCGCCAGCAGGTGGCGGAAGCGCTGCAGGAAGTCGGCGTGGCGGGCATCGTCGATGGCCAGCAGGATGACCAGCTGGCTGCCGTCGGCAAGGGTCTGGCGCAGGTGCAGGGCATGCATGCAGCGGCCATCGGCAAGGATCCAGTCGTGCCGACGCGGGGTGGTGTCGATGGGCTGGCTGCGAGCGTGTTCGCGCAGCAGTGCCGGTGCGGTGGAAAACAGCACGGTGCCGCGCCCGTCGACAATATGGAAGGCGATGTCCGGATGGTGGCCCAGCGCCTCTGCCAGGCGCCGCCCGCGAGCCGGCGCGGGCCCATTGCCGGCCAGGTCACGGATCAGCGCAACCTTGTTTTCCAGTTCGGTGAAATCCTGGGCGACCAGGTCGTGGCGGGCACTGACATAGATCGCCACGCCCAGTGCCGCCAGCACCAGCGTGGCCACGATGGCGAACAGCAGCGTCAGCCGCACCGCGATGGAACGGCGCAGGCTCATCCGTTGCTTACAGCGCCGTCGTCTGGAGCTTCGAGCACGTAGCCCATGCCGCGCACGGTGACGATCAGCTTGGCGTCGAAATCATCGTCGATCTTGGCGCGCAGGCGGCGGATCGCCACGTCGATCACATTGGTGTCGCTGTCGAAGTTCATGTCCCACACCTGCGAGGCGATCAACGAGCGCGGCAGTACTTCACCGCGCCGCCGCGCCAGAAGTTCCAGCAGGGTGTACTCCTTTTGGCTGAGCGCGATGCGCTGGCCGCCGCGCTCCACCCGGCGGCGCTGGGTGTCCACCACCAGGTCGGCAATGACGATGCGTTCAACCTGCGGAACGGCCTGGCCACGGCGCAGCAGCGTGCGCACGCGCGCCAGCAGCTCGGCGAAAGCGAAGGGCTTGGCCAGGTAGTCGTCGGCGCCCAGCTCCAGGCCCTGCACGCGGTCGGCGATGCTGCTGCGTGCGGTCAGGAACAGCACCGGCAGCGGCCAGCCGGCTCCACGCAGCCGCGACAGCACGGTCCAGCCATCCAGGCCGGGCAGCATCACATCGAGGATGACCAGCTGGTACTCGCCGCTCTCGGCCAGGTGCAGGCCGTCGATGCCGTTGCTGGCGAGGTCGACCACATAGCCGGCCTCGATCAGGCCCTGGCGCAGGTAGTTGCCGGTCTTGGGTTCGTCTTCGACGATCAGCAGTTTCATGGTGCGGCCATCATCGCAGCTTGCGGGTGGGTCGGCAGCGACGGCTCATGCCACCGGGTCCAGGGTTCCGAGTACCGCTACGCAGGCCAGCACCAGCAGCGCCAGCACCGCTTCGCAGGCCAGGCTGTGGCGCAGCGAACGCAGTGGCCTGGGTTGCCAGCCGCCGCGGATGGAAACCGCCAGCGCCGGCACCAGCCGCCAGCGATGCAGCGCGGCCAGCCCCAGCATGCCACCCACAAGCCCCAGCTTGATCATCAGCCAGCGCCCATGTGCGGTGCCGGTGAGGTTCTGCACGGAACCGCCAAGATCGACATAGGTGTAGGTCCCGGTCATCGCCAAGGTGGCGACGATGATCGTGCCGGGCACAGCGAAGCTGTGCGCGGCCTGCCACAGCTCGCGGGTGCGTTCGCGCAGACGCGGGCCCTGCGGTCGCAGCGCCAGCTGCAGGATGGCGGCGATTGCCCCGACCCAGGCGCCGGCGGCCAGCAGATGCAGCATGCCGGCGCCGAGCCGAAGCGTGCCGCCGAACCCGTCGCCGGCGGCGGCATGGCCATTCCAGGAAAGGCTGGCCAATGCGCTGGCAGAAAGTGCCAGCAGTGCGAGGCGGCGCAGGCCCTGTACGGGGCGGTTGATGGCCAGCAGCGGCAACATTGCCAGTACGCCCAGGATGCGCAGCAGACCCGCTTCACCCACCGGCGTACCGGCAAGAAACCAGCTCGCGGTCTCGCCGTCGATGTCGGCCGGTGATATGCCAAGCACGCCGGACAACCGGGTCACCGCGTCGGTGATGACCAGTACCAACGCGATCACGGTGAGCGTCAGCGAGACGCCGCGCGGCAGCCCGGGCCGGACGAAAAGCATCCGCCCGAACAGCAGCATCAACACGGCATACAGCGCCAGCCGCAGCGCATACGGCGAAAGCTCGGCCACAGCAGCGGCCTTACTTCACGGTGAAGCGGTAGGTGCCGGTGATCGGATGGCTGTCCTGGCCGACCGCGCGCCACTGCAGCGCGTAACTGCCGGCGGGCAGCGGCTTGGCAAAGCGCGCGCGCAGGGTGTGGCCGTCCTCGGAGATCTCCTGCGCGGCGGTCGGCATCGCCATCTTCATGCGGCCGTGGTCCATGCTCAGTTCGATGCGGGTGGCACGCGGCATCACCTTCTCACTGAACTGCAGCTCGATCTGGCTGGCCGGGGCCACGGTGGCATCGGCCGCTGGCGTCGAACGCACCAGACTGGGATGGGCCAGCGCCAGCGGCGCGGCCGAAAGGCCGGACAGCAGCAGGGCGAGCGGGGCGACGCGGAACAGGGAGCGGGTCATATGCGGATCACCGATGGGGAAGTGGCCTGCAGGGTGGCGTCCACCGCCTTTCGAGGCCCTGACCTGCACATTACCGGTTTGTAATGTTGGCCGCCGGCCTGCGGGCGGCACTACCGTGCGCGTGACTGCGCGATCCATGCCGACGGCGAACAACCGACCACACGCCGGAACGCCGCGCTGAACTTGCTGGGATTGGCATACCCGCTGGCGAGCGCAACGTCGGTGACACGCCGGCCCTGCGCAAGCTCGGCGCGCGCCCGCTGCATGCGGTGCTGGGTCAGGAACGCATAGGGCGGCAGGCCAGTGGCCGCACGCAGCGCGCGGCTGAACGTCGCGGCCTCCATCTGCACTGCAGCGGCCAGCTGTGGAACGGTCAGCGCTTGGCCGTGTTGCGCATCGATGTAGGCCTCCAGTTGCCGCAACCGTCGTGCCGACAGCGGGGACACCGTGCCACGCGCCTGGCACGGCTGACCGGCAAGCTGACCCAGGCGGTGCAGCAGCACCTGCGCGCCATGTTCGAGGAAGCCGGGCAGGCAGGCGTCGGCCTGTGCGCTGGACCACAGCGCCTGCAGCACCGAAGTAATCACCGGGTCGTGGTGCAGCCGCGCCGCCAGCGGCTGCAGCTGTTGCAACTGCTGCGGATCCTGCGGATGCAGGTGGGTATCGATGGCGACGCCGAGCAGATCGACCGCGGGGCTGGCATAGGTGCCAGACTCTCCCGGCAGTACCAGGTTGAACTGTCCGGGCCGCCACGGCGCCTGCAGAAGACCGCTGAGGGTGTGCTGCTGCAGCCGACCGCCGCCGCCCACGGCCAGGCCCAGGCGCAGTTGCTGCGGATGTCCCATCTCACCTTCGCTGGCATCGAAGCGATGGCGCAGCAGCACCACCGCACCATCGTGGCTGGCGTAGGCCGCAGGGGCCTGCGACCGGGTTTCCTGCAGCAGCTGGTCGGCGAGGGCGGGCATCACGGATCCGGGAATGGAGCGGCGCTGCCGGAAATGGAGTGGCGGCAGGACGCGAATGTTACAGGATAACACTCTTGTCCCGCGCTGCCGCCGCCCGCGCGTCCGCCACTCCATCCGTCGAGGTTCCCGCTTTGAAGTCGTCCACGCCTGCTGCCGCGCTCATCGCAGCATCCCTGCTCGTTCCTGCCTTGCCCGCCCTTGCCCAGCAGGCTGACCCGGCCACGCTCGACGGTGTCCGCGTCACCGGTTCCAAGCGCGATACCCCTTACCTGAAGAGCGATCTGTCGGTGACGGTGCTCGACAGGCAGGCGCTGAAAGAAGCGGGCGTCACCGAGTTGCGTGACCTCGACAAGCTCGCGCCGAACGTGAAGTTCAATGCGATGGGCCAGCTCAGCAACATGTTCATCTCGATCCGCGGCATCGAGTCCAATCCGTTCCTGGTCAACCGCGCCTCGGTCTACATCGACGGCATCCCGTTCCGCGAACTGAGCAATGCGGTGCTCAACCAGGTGGAGTCGGTGGAGGTGCTGCGCGGCCCGCAGGGCACGCTGTACGGCGCCAACAGCGAATCCGGCCTGGTACTGGTGCGCACACGCGGCCCGGCTGATGCACGCGAGGGCGAGATCAACGTGCGCAGCACCTGGTTCGGCAACGGCAATGGCACCGCTCTCGATGGCTTCCTGGCAGGGCCGCTGAGCAAGACGGGCAGCCTGTCCGGCTCGGTGGCGTTCATGGGCTCGGACGAAGATGCCTACCTGAAGAACCTCACGCCCTCCGGTGCGCGCGGCAGGGTGGGTGAAGACTACCTGCAGGGCAAGCTGCGCTGGCGGCCCAGCGACTACGTTTCGGTGAATGCGCTGGCCTACCATCTGCGCACCCGTGCGCCGGGCATGTTCGAGTACGAGTACCTGCCGCTGGATACCGGCCTCTACAACCGTACCTACGGCGCCTCGCTCAATGGTGGCCGGCGTGCAGGCGATTTCACCTACATCAACGACGCGCCCAAACGCACCGAAAAGGATGAAACGGTGGCCGGCCTCAGTGCCCAGTGGCAGCTGCAGGCCGGTACGCTGGACGTGGCCGCTTCCTGGCGGGACGAGGAGGTGACCTCGGCGGGCTACGACTTCGACATGACCAACAGCCCGGCATTGGCCGGCCGCATCTACGACAGGAAGAAGGAATGGACGGCCGAGGCGCGCTTCAGCTCGCCCAGCGACCAGGCGTTGACCTGGATGGCCGGTGTGTCGACCTACCGCAACAGCAAGGATTCGATCCTCGGCACCTTCGTCGGCCCGGCGCTGCACGGGCTGGACAGCTACAACCTGGCACCGCGGCAGACCTCCAAGGGCGAGGACTACAGCGTCTTCGCCACCGCCAGCTATACCTTCCCGGCGGTGCCGAAGCTGACGGCCAGCGCCGGCCTGCGCCATGAGCAGGCACGGCGCTCCACCGAACAGCGTGCCGGTGCGCTGGATCTGGGCGCCGGTGGCCGCGTGCTGTACCGCGATGCCGCGCTGGCGCATACCTTCTCGGCCACGCTGCCGCGGGTGTCGCTGCGCTACGACGCCACTGACGACCTGTCCTTCTACGCGGCCTCGGCCAAGGGCTACATTCCGGGTGGCTTCAATCTGGCTGCGGCGCAGAGCGATGTGGTCAACGACAAGGTGCTGCGCTACGAGTCCGAACGCATGTGGAGCCATGAGCTGGGCTTCAAAATGAACCTGGCCGGCGGTCGTGGCCACATCGGCGGCGCGCTGTTCCACATCACCTCGGACAACTGGCAGGAGATCCAGGTGGCCACCGATGCCAACGGCCGCCCGATCTCGTCGGACTACGTAGGATCGGATGCCTCGATCCGTTCGCGTGGTGCCGAGCTGGAGGGCGTGTTCGAAGTGCTGCCGGGCTTCACCCTGATGGCGAATGTGGGCTACGTCGATGCGAAGTACACCAAGCTGTGGGTCAGCGTGGACCAGAACCTGGATGGCAAGCGGGTCAAGCTGACCCCTCATTACACTGGCTATCTGGCGGCGCGCTATCAGTTCGACTCCGGCATCCATGCACGGCTGGAATCGCAGTTCACCGGCTCCAGTGCACTGGATGAACGCAACCGCGCGTTCCAGCCCGCAGTGGCCGTGCTCGGTGCGCAGCTGGGCTATGAGACCGGGCCGTGGAGCGCGCGGGTGTTCGTGCAGAACCTGACCAACAAGCGCCGCATCAATGGCCTGATCTTCGACAACCTGGCCTTCGGGCGCGACGGAAACTACTACGGCCCGGTCGACAGCCCGCGCATCTTCGGCGCGGAAGTGGGTTACCGCTTCTGACGAATCCACGGTAGATCCACGCCAAGCGTGGATGGCGGCACCCCGCCGGGCATGGCCCGGCGCTACCGTGGGCCGTGCAATGCCCGCCGGTTGCCGATGTGCGCGCATGCCAGCAGCACGCCACCGCAGGCGGTGGCCACGCCATGCCAGAGCAGCGATTCCTTCAACGGCAGGTACAGCGACGCTGACACCAGCAGGATCGCGCCAACCACGGCCAGCCGCATCGGCAGCCAGCGCCCATGCCGGTACAGCCCGGCCGTGGTACTGGCCAGCGCCAGCGTCGAGGCCATCAATGCAAACAACCATTCCCAGCGCGACATCATCAACAGCAGCGTCATCACGCCGTGGCCGGGGTGCTGGAACGAGCGCAGCGCCATCATTGCCGCCGGTACGAAGGCCAGCAGCAGGGGCAGGGCGATGCAATGGGCGGCGCAGGCCAGTGACAGCCAGGCGCCGGCCAGATCGAAACGGGGATGCCAGCGTGCCGAAGTTGGCGGCTGGGCCAGAGCCCTTGCGGGGGTCGGGGGGATGTGGTCCATTATGTTACATAGTAACAATTGGAGTCTCCCCCATGAAGCTTCCTGCTGCTCTTTTCCTGCTGCTGGCCGCCAACGCGGCCCAGGCACACGATGTCCGCCAGCACGCGCCACACGTGCACGGCCAGGCCACCGTTGATCTCGCACTCGACCAGGGAACGCTGGAGTTCGCCCTGCAGGCGCCGGGTATCGGCATTCTTGATTTCGAGCGACCGCCCGCCAACGCGACCGAGCAGGCGGCACTGTCACGCGCCACGGCATTGCTGAAGGGCGGCAGCTGGGTGACCCTGCCCACCGCCGCCAACTGCCGCCTGGCCAGCAGTGACGCCAGTGCCGAAGGCTTCGCTGCGACCGCCGCTGTGCCAGCGGCCGGGCAGCATCGCCACGCCGGTTTCAGTGCCAACCTGCAGTATCGCTGCACGAATCCGAGTGCATTGCGCGCCCTGGTCGTGCGCCTGCCGGTGCTGTTCCCCGGGTTGCACGAAGTCATCGTCAACAGTGCAACCGCCAACGGCCAGGACCGCAGCGTGCTGAGTGCCGACAACCTGCGCGTGGTGCTGGCGCCGTGAGCACGCCAGCGGTGATCGCCCTGGAGGATGTGCAGTTCGGCTACGCAACACGTCTGGTGCTGGATATCCCGCAGCTGCTGATAGAGCAGGGCAGCAGCGTGCTGTTGCGTGGAGTGAGCGGTGGCGGCAAGAGCACCTTGCTCGGCCTGCTGGCCGGCGTCCTGCTGCCCGGCAGGGGGCGCGTCGAAGTAGCAGGTCACGCGCTGCAGATGATGCGGGGTGCTGCGCGTGATCGCTTCCGCGCCGATCACCTGGGCGTGATCTTCCAGCAGTTCAACCTGCTGCCGTTCCTCAGCGTGCGCGACAACATCGCGCTTGGCCTGCGCTTTTCTCCGGTGCGCAGTGAGCGCATCAGCGGGCCGCTGGACGACGAGATCCTGCGCCTGCTGGAAGCGCTGCAGCTGGACCCGGCGCTGTCCAAGCGTGCGGCCGGTACCCTGAGTGTCGGGCAGCAGCAACGCGTGGCCGCCGCACGCGCCCTGATCGGCCGCCCCACAGTACTGCTGGCTGACGAGCCGACTTCGGCGCTGGATCGCCTGGCCGCGACCGCCTTCCTGCAGCTGATGTCCGCACAGTGCCGGGCCGCCGGTACCACGGTGCTGGTGGTCAGCCATGACGACAGCCTGCAGCCGTTGTTCGACCGCACGATTTCACTGTCCGAGATCAACCACGCAGGTGGCACCCATGCTTGAGCTTGCCTGGGCCAGCCTGCGCAGCCGCGCATTGAGCGTCAGCCTCACCGTGCTGGTGATCACCCTCAGCGTGGTGCTGCTGCTCGGTGTCGAGCGCGTGCGCGCGCAGGCGCATGAAGGTTTCGCCAGCACCGTCTCAGGCACTGACCTGATCGTCGGTGCCCGCTCCGGGCCGGTGAACCTGCTGCTGTATTCGGTGTTCCACATCGGCGACCCGACCAACAACGTGTCCTGGCAGTCCTACCAGGAGCTGTCCTCTCTGCCGCAGGTGAAGTGGGCGGTGCCACTGTCGCTGGGCGATTCCTGGCGCGGCTACCGGGTGGTCGGCACCAGTGGTGGCTATTTCGAGCACTACCGCTACGGCGCGGGGCATGCGCTGGCGTTTGCGCAGGGGCGGCCGTTCGACGATCTGTACGACGCCGTGATCGGCGCAGAGGTGGCGCACGCACAGAAGGTCGGCATCGGCGATGAGATCGTGCTGGCGCACGGCACCGGCGCAGTCACGCTGGCCACGCACGCCGACAAACCGTTCCGCGTGGCCGGCATCCTGCAGCGCACCGGCACGCCGGTCGATTCGTCGGTGCTGGTCTCGCTGCCGGCCATCGAGGCGATCCATGTCGACTGGCGCTCCGGCGTGCAGCTGCGCAGCCAGAGTGTCAGCGCCGAGCAGGCGCGCCATCTGGACCTGACCCCGACCAGCATCACCGCCTTCATGCTCGGCCTGAACTCGCGCATCGCCACGTTCTCGGTACAGCGCAGGATCAACGAGTATCCGGACGAGGCGATGCTGGCGATCCTGCCCGGCGTAACCCTGCAGCAGCTGTGGCAATCACTGGGCACGGCCGAGCGGGCACTGCAGCTGATCAGCGCGATGGTGGTGCTGCTGGGCATGGTCTCGCTGGTGGCGCTGCTGGTCTCGACCCTGCAGGAGCGCCGACGCGAGATGGCCGTGCTGCATGCCATCGGTGCACGCCCAGGCTATATCGCCAGCCTGCTGGTGGTGGAGGCGGTAGCGACCAGCGCGTTTGCCTGCGTGCTCGCACTGGCCGCACTGGTGGTGGCCAGCCTGGCCGGGCGTGGCTGGGCGCTGGCCAGCTTCGGCCTGTCGATCACCCACATCTGGCCGGATGGCCGCGAACTGGCGTGGGTGGCGGGTGTGCTGGCGATCAGCGCGGTGGCCGGCCTGGTACCGGCGCTGCTGGCCTATCGGCGCACGCTGGCCGATGGCCTGTCACCCGGGGGCTGAGCATGCGCTGGTTGCCGCTGTTGCCAATGTTGCTGGTGCTGACCGCCTGCGAACGCCCGGTCGATACCGGCGTGCAGGCGCTGCCACCGTCACCGGTGGTCGATCGCGATGCCCCGGCAGCTGCCGAGGAACAGGAACTGGACTGGTTGCAGATGATGCCGAAGGAAGAACTGGCGGCGCTGGAGCGCGGCGAGGGCCCGGAGGTGGAGCACAACGGCAACCGGCGCATGCCGCAGTTCGGTACGTTCCGCACCGTGGACACCGTATTGCAGCGGCCGGTGCGCTTGCCGGGTTACGTGGTGCCGCTGGCCAACGCGCAGGACGGGCGGCTGACCGAATTCCTGTTCGTGCCGTACTACGGCGCCTGCATCCATGTGCCGCCGCCACCGCCGAACCAGATCGTGCACGTGGTGCTGCCGCGCCCGATCGATATGCCGGACATGTATTCGCCGTTCTTCCTGGCCGGTACCCTGCGCGCCGAACGGCTGGACGATGATCTGGCCGGTTCGGCCTACACCATGCGTGACGCTCAGCTGAGGCCGTATGAACCGTAGTGTCATGATCGGACTGGCGTGTTGCCTGGGCTTGCTGGGGTGTACGCAGGCGGGTGGGGGCGCCACCACCGTCGCCGAAGCACCGGCAGCACCGGCAGCGGCGCAGCCGGCCACGACCGAAGCGCCCATCGACCGCTGGGATGCACTGCGGCCCGACGAAGTGACCTACCAACGTCCGCCGCCGCAGATCGGCCTGTCACGCAATGGCATGGACGGGGTGGGCGGGCTGATCGACGACACCGGCTCGGGCACGCCACCGGGGCAGGAGATCGACCATTCCAGCCCGGACCGCGCCAAGCAGTTCGGTTCATCGCAGGTGGTCGAAACTGCCGATGGCCGCGCCGTTGACCTCGATGGCTACGTGGTGCCGCTGGGCACCAACGACGCAGGACTGGTCGACGAACTGTTGTTCGTGCCGTTCTACGGGGCCTGCATCCATGTGCCGCCACCGCCACCGAACCAGATCATCCATGTGACCCTGGCCACGCCGATCGCACTGGGCGACCTGTGGGATCCGTACCGGTTGGCCGGCCGCCTGCAGGTCAAGCGCTTCGATGCGGATATCGCCAGCGCGTCCTACGACGCGGCGGCGGCGACACTGACGGCGATCCACAATTGATGCGCACGCGTTGGATCATCGTTGCGGGCGTGTTGGTCACCAGCGTGGTGTTGCTGGTGTGGTGGCACCTGCGCGTCGACGTGACCGAGCCACCGGCGATCGCCTTCCCGGCACCCGCGACCGATGCCAGCCAGCGCATCGAACAACGCCTCGGCGAAGACCACGCTTTTCGCAACGACGTGCTGTTCCTGCTTGCGGCAACGTTGCGCGACCGCTGCCAGCCGGCGCAGGCGGGACTGCTGGCGCGCATGGCCAATCGTGCATCGCTGCCGGTGCTGGCGGCGGTCAGTGCGGTGACCCAGCAGGATCCATCACTGGACCGGCCGATCTACCAGTACATCCAGCATCGGGCGGACGCGACGCCGTGTGGCCAGCCGCTGCAGATGCCGCTGGCCGGTGGACGCAGCATGGCCGTGGACATCGAGCAGTACGCGCGCACCTTCCCGGACAGCTATTTCGACCCGCAGCGCAGCAGCGAGCCGCGGGATTTCGGCGGACTGTCGCTGCAGCAGCGGGCAGGCAACGCCTGCAACAGCGTGGTGTATTCGGTGCTGCCGCTGGGTGGCACCGATTGGCGATGCAGCAGCCTGCGCGCGAATGCCCGTGCGCGGGTGCGCGGCCTGTGCGAGGACGAACTGCGGCGCCAGCATGGGGGAACGGGCGGGGAACTGGACATGGCCGTGGGGCAGGGCATGCAGGGTGCGGTGGTGTCGGCGATTGCCGCGCTGCCGGAAGACTGCCGATAAGCGTTTACCAGTAGAGCCAGGCCAGGCCTGGCTGGCGGTTCAGCCAAGCAGACTTGCCCCTACAGACCCTGAACTGGTGGATTCCGAAGGTCATAACTATACAGGACATCCGGTATAGTTATGACCGTATTCCACCCCCACCAGGTTCTCCCATGGCTTTGTCCCAGCCCCTGGCCGGTGCTCCGGCCCTGTCGCGTGCCCGTCGCTGGGCGCTGTTGTTCACCGTCGCCGCCGGCCTGCTGCTGGTTACGCTCGACAACTCCGTGCTCTACACCGCACTACCCACCCTGACCGAGGAACTCTCGGCCAGTGCCGGCCAGGCACTGTGGATCATCAACGCCTATCCGCTGGTGATGGCCGGCCTGCTGCTGGGCGCGGGCACGCTGGGCGACCGCATCGGCCACCGCCGCATGTTCCTGATCGGCCTGGTGGTGTTCGGCATCGCCTCGCTGGCAGCGGCGTTCGCTGGTACAGCGGCGCAGCTGATTGCCGCGCGCGCGTTCCTGGCGATCGGCGCGGCCGCGATGATGCCGGCCACGTTGGCGTTGATCGGCCTGAGCTTCCACGAAGAGAGAGAGCGCAACATCGCCATCGCGATCTGGGGCTCGGTGGCCATCGTCGGTGCAGCGCTGGGTCCGATCATCGGCGGCTGGCTGCTGCAGCACTTCTGGTGGGGCTCGGTGTTCCTGATCAACGTGCCGGTGGTGGTGGTCGCATTCGTGGCCACGCTGCTGCTGGCACCGGAAGGCCAGCGCGATACCTCGCGGCCGTGGGATCTGGTGTCTTCGTTGCTGGCATTGGCGGCGCTGTCCGGCCTGGTGCTGGCGATCAAGTCACTGATCGCTACGCCGCCGTCGTATGCGCTGGGTGCCGGTGCGCTGTTGCTGGCCGTCATCAGCGGCGCGGCGTTCGCACGTCGCCAGCAGCAGTTGCCGTACCCGTTGCTGGACTTCGCGATCTTCCGCAATCCGGCGTTCCTGGCCGGCACGCTGTCGGCGGTGTTCACCCTGTTCGCGATGGCCGGCCTGCAGCTGGTCACCACCCAGCGCTTCCAGCTGGTGGCGGGCTTCACTCCGCTGCAGGCGGGCCTGCTGGTGTCGGTGGCGGCGCTGGGCAGCCTGCCGAGTGCACTGCTGGGCGGCAGCATCCTGCACCGGGTGGGCCTGCGTCCGCTGATCTGTGGTGGCCTGGCGGCTGGCGCCGTGGGTGTCGGTGTGGTGGCGTTCGGTTTCCCGCACGGCCTTGGCTGGGTGGTGGCTGGCATGGCCATTACCGGCTTTGGCATGGGCTCGGCCATCTCGGTGGCGTCCACCGCCATCCTCAACAATGTGCCGGCACACCGCGCAGGCATGGCCTCGTCGGTTGAAGAGGTATCCTACGAATTCGGTGGCCTGCTGGCGGTGGCGATGCTGGGCAGCTTGAGCGCGGCGATGTACGGTGCTTTCCTGCCGGTCTCGGCCGACATGCCCGAGCTTGCCCGCGAAGGCTTCACCCAGGCGCTGCACGTGGCACGCGAAAGCGGGCAGGGCGAGTGGTTCGCGCTGGCCACGGCCGCGTATGACCGCGGCTACCAGATCGTGCTGCTGGTGATCACGGTGATGCTGGCGCTCGGTGCGACGATCATCGCGCGCCTGCTGCGTGGCCGCGTCGGCAGCCGCGAGGGCGCGGCCGATCGCGTAAAATGACGCGATGAGAACCAGCAAGCGCGACCGCATCCTCGACGCCGCCGTCAACGTGATCAATCGTGACGGCGTGCGCGCGGTGACCTTCGAGTCGGTGGCCGCCGAGGCCAAGCTGACCCGCGGCGGCCTGCTGTACCACTTCCCGTCGCGCGAGGCGCTGCTGCGCGGCATCGACGAGCATCTGGTGCAGGCCTGGGAGACGTCGATGGAAACGCTGCTGGGCAAGCGTGCGGAGGAAGCATCGGCGCTGGAGCGCTACCAGACCTTCGTGCGCGTGTCGGCGCAGAGCGCCACCCGCGCCGAACTGATGTTCATGCTTGAATCGGCCGACCCGGACGCCGACGAGCGCCCGTGGGGCCCGGCGGTACGGCGCTGGGCGCCGTTGCCGCCGTCGGCCGGGCAGAATGACCCGGCCGCGCTCGACAATTTCGTAGCGCGGCTGGCGGCCGATGGCCTGTGGATCTACGAAGCGATGTACGAAGGGCAGCTGGATGAAAGCGTGCGCGCCCAGGTAGCGGAGCGGATCGCCGGGCTGCTGGCAAAGAACGATGGAACGTCCAGCTGAGCCGTCCACCGACGCGGGGACGTTGCTCTTGGTAGAGCCGACCGCTGGTCGGCTGCTCACGAAAATCCCGCGCTGCGCGCGATAGTCGACCAGCGGTGGACTCTACCCTTCTCCATTTACCCAGCCTGTGCTGCGGTCGCCGCCAACCACGCCCTGGGCGAAGCCCCCAACCGCTTGCGGAACGCCTTCGACAACGACGCGGTATCGGCAAACCCCACCTCGATCGCCACCTGCTTGACCGCCACGCCCGCACGCAGCTGCGCGCAGGCCAGGCTCAGCCGCCAATCCAGCAGATAACTGGCCGGCGTCGCCTGCATCACCTCCTTGAAGACCGCTGCGAACGCACTGCGCGACATGCCAGCGGTGGCGGCCATGCGCGGCAGCGTCCACTCGTCCTGTGGCGCCTGGTGCATTGCCACCAGCGTGCGTGCGAGCCGTGCGTCGGACAGCCCGCGCATCAGCCCGTGGCTGACCCCGGCCGCATCGGGATGATCCACCACCCAGCGCAGGATCTGGATCAGCGCCACTTCGAACAGCCGGTTGGTCAGCAGCCGCGAACCGCAGCGTTGGCGGTCGGCCTCGGTGAACAGCAGATGCAGGGTGTCGTCCAGTTCGCTGATCGCGGCCAGCGGCACCACCATCACCGGCGGTAGCGACTGCACGATCGGGTTGCGCGCGCCACCATCGAAGTCGAGCGTGGCGCAGGTGAAGTCCGGCCCATCCAGCGGCGCATTGAAGAACACATGATGCAGCGGCTGCGGGTACAGCAGCAGGCTCGGGGTGTCGATCTTCAACCGCGGCAGCGCGATATCGCCGTCGGGATGACGGACCTCCATTTCACCCTGGCGCAGGATGTGCAGGAACGCGCGCCCGGGTTGCGGCTCGAACACCTGCCGTCCACACAGCGGGCCGCTGTGGAACAGCGCGGCCTGCACCCGGAAGCGTTCCAGCAGGGAGGAGAGGCGGTCGGGCGCGGAGCGGTCTGCAGGAGTGGGAAGTGTGCGCATGGATGAATGGACAACAATGGCGGCTGATCTGGTCCTTTTCGTCCATCGAGTCTACCTAGGATGGCCGGGTCGTCCAATCCCGGGCGCTTTCCCAAGGAGATCCACCATGTCCCGTGTCCCCCTGATCGATGCCGCCAACACCACCGCCGACCGCCAGGCCCTGCTGGGCCAGGTCCACGCCGCGTTCGGCGCCACCCCGGCCATGTTCCGCGCTGTGGCCAATTCGCCGGCCGCCCTGCAGAGCATGTGGGGCTCGTTCGGCGCACTGGGCGGCGGTCGCCTGTCGCCGCTGCTGGGCGAGCAGATCGCCGTCGCCATCGCCAACCGCAATGCCTGCGAATACTGCCTGGCCGCGCACACGGCGCTGGGTCGCAAGGCCGGCGCCAGCAGCGAGCAGATGGCTGCTGCGCAGATCGGCCAGTCCAGCGATCCGGCCACTTCGGCGGCGCTCGACTTCGCGCTGAAGGTAGTTGAGCAGCGTGCACAGATCACCGACGGTGATGTGCAGGCGCTGCGCGCAGCCGGCTTCGATGACGAGCAGATCGTCGAGATCCTCGCCCATGTGGCGCTCAACCTGTTCACCAACTACGTCAACGTGGCGTTCGACGTGCCGGTGGACTTCCCGAAGGTGGCGCTGCGCTGAGGTACGGTCTGGCCCGGGTGGCAATGGGCCGCCCGGGCCGGTCGAAATGGAGCAGACGGGGTGGTCGGCGCTACCTGTCGTCCGCCTGCAGCCGCTCGGGGTGCGTATACACATTGAACCCGCTCTCCCGCGCGAATCCGACCAGGCACAGTCCGGCACTGCGGGCCAGGTCGATCGCCAGCGCGGTCGGCGCCGACACCGCTGCCAGCACGCTGGCACCCGCACGTATCGCCTTGCTGACCATCTCATAGCTGGCGCGGCTGGAAATCACCAGCAACCCGCCGTCGATGGCGTGCTCGTTGTGATGCAGGGCGCCGATCAGCTTGTCCAACGCGTTGTGACGGCCCACATCCTCGCGCACCCAGCCGATCCTCCCGCTGGCATCGGCCCAGGCCGCGGCGTGCGTCGATCCACTCACCGCATTCATCGGCTGATGCTGCGCCAGCGTGGCCAGCGCCCGTTGCAGGGCTGCCGGTGAATAGGGCCGTCGCTCACGCACCTCGGGCAGCGGGCGCAGCACATCCTCCAGCTGGCGCGTACCACACAGGCCGCAGCCACCGCGACCGGGCAGCAGGCGGCCATTGGCCGGATCCAGATCGGCACCGGGTGCGTCTTCGGAAACGGTCATCTGCAGCTCGATGCCCTCCAGCTGCGGGCGGACCTCGATCGACAGCAGTTGCGAGGGCGCAGTGATCAGCCCTTCGCTGAGCGAGAAACCCAGCGCGAAGTCTTCCAGGTCGCAGGGCGTGGCCATCATCACCGCGAAGGCGGCGCCGTTGTAGCGCAGTGCAACCGGTACTTCCTCGGCCACCACGTCGACCTGCTGCTGGTGCCCCTCGCTGCGCCAGCGCTGCAACGGGCGCTGGGCCGTACCGGCAGGCGGGGTGTGCGGCGGGGTCGAGTCAGGCATGCAGCGCGTCCGGGCAAGGGAAATACGCAGGTGGTGGACCACCCACGGCTTCGAGAATAGCGCAGTGGCCGGGCGCTGACGCGGGTGTAACCGTTGTCATGGCAGGCTGCGCTGAAAACAGCATCTGGCTCTGGCGAAGCGGCCTTGTCCGTGCTTGACTGCGTGGCTGGCCGCGCTGCAGAAGCCGCATCCGGCCCATCCCGCGCCGTTGATTGTTGTGTTCCTCCCGCCAGGTTCCCGAACATGTCCGAGCAGAAGCCGCCGCGTTACAAGCCCTACAACCAGCCGGCCGGTGGCTGGGGTGCCGCCGGTGCCACCGCCAAAGTGCTGCTGCAGCAGAGTGTGATCGGCAAGGGGTCAAAGGCGCTGCTGGCGATGAACCAGCCCGGCGGCTTCAAATGCCCCAGCTGTGCGTTTCCCGATGCGGATGAGCGCAAGAAGCTGGAATTCTGCGAGAACGGCGCCAAGGCGCTGGCCTGGGAGGCCACCCAGTTCCGCGCCGGGCGCGAGCTGTTTGCCCAGCACACCGTCACCGAACTGATGGCGCAGACCGACTACTGGCTGGAAATGCAGGGCCGGCTGACCGAACCGATGCGCTACGACGCAGCCACCGACCATTACGTTCCGTGCAGCTGGGATGAGGCATTCGCGCTGATCGGCCGCCACCTGCAGGCGCTGGACAGCCCGCACCAGGCCGAGTTCTACACCTCCGGCCGTACACCCAACGAAGCCGCGTTCCTGTATTCGATCTTCGTGCGCGAATTCGGCACCAACAATTTCCCGGACTGCTCGAACATGTGCCACGAGCCGACCAGTCGCGGCCTGCCGCCGGCCATCGGCGTGGGCAAGGGCACCATCGTGCTGCAGGATTTCGAGCACGCCGAGGCGATCTTCGTGATCGGCCAGAACACCGGCACCAATTCGCCGCGGATGATGAGCAACCTGGTCGAGGCGCGCAAACGCGGCATCCCGATCGTGGCGGTCAACCCGATGCCCGAGCGCGCGCTGATCCGTTTCGCCGAACCGCAGGACATGGTGCAGATGGCCACGTTCGGTTCGACCGAGATCACCAGTGAGTTCGTGCACATCCGCATCGGCGGCGACCTGGCCCTGATCAAGGGCATGATGAAGGTGATGTTCGAGCGCGAGGCGCAGGGTGAGCGCGTGCTCGACCATGAGTTCCTGTCAGAACATACGGTAGGCCTGGACGCACTGCGCGATGACGTGCTGGCACAGGACTGGAACGAGATCGTGCAGGTCTCCGGCATCACCCAGGCGCAGATCCGCCGCTGCGCCGAGATCTACATCCGCTCCAAGGCCACGGTGATCTGCTATGGCATGGGCCTGACCCAGCATCAGTATGGTTCGACCCTGCTGCAGCAGGTGGCCAACCTGCTGTTGCTGCGTGGCAACTTCGGCAAGCCCGGTGCCGGCATCGGGCCGATCCGTGGCCATTCCAACGTGCAGGGCGACCGTACCGTCGGCATCGACGAGAAACCCAAGCCGGCCTATCTGGACCGCGTGCAGCAGGTGTTCGGCTTCGATCCGCCGCGCGAGCACGGTCATCACGTGGTCGAATCGATCGAGGCGATGCTGGACGGCAGCGCCAAGGTGTTCATCGGCATGGGCGGCAACTTCATCCACGCCGTGCCCGATACGCCGCGCGCGTACGAGGCCATGCGCGGCCTGGAGCTGACGGTGGGCATCGCCACCAAGCTCAATCGCGGTCACCTGGTGCATGGCCGCGATGCCTTGATCCTGCCGGTGGTCGCACGTTCGGAGCGCATCGTCACGCCGGCCGGCGAGCAGTTCGTCACTATCGAAGACGCGATGTCGAACGTGACCGCTTCGCGCGGCGTGCTCGAGCCGGTCAGCACGGACGTGCTCCCGGAGGTCGAGATCGTCTGTCGCATGGCGCTGGCAACATTGCCGCACAGCAAGGTCGACTGGGCGGGGTGCATGCATGACTACGCACCCATCCGCGAGCTGATTGCGGCGGTGTACCCGGAGATCTACACCGGCTTCAACGAGCGCATCCAGCAGCCGCACGGCTTCCACCTGGACATTCCGCCGCGCCGCCGGGTGTGGCCCACGCCCAACGGCAAGGCCAACATCCTGGTGATGCCAGGCCTGGACGTGGACGCGCCGGTGGACGATCCCGGGATGCTGCGGTTGGCCACGGTGCGCTCGCACGACCAGTACAACACCACCATCTACAGCTACAACGACCGCTACCGCGGCGTGTACAACGACCGCATGGTGTTGTTCATGAACATCGAGGACCGGCTGGCACGTGGGCTGGAAAAGGAAGCGCTGGTCAGCCTGGAGACGATCAGTGGCGACGGAGTGCAGCGGCGCATCGAGGGCCTGACCGTGCTGGACTACCCGATGCCGCGCGGCGCGCTGGCCGGTTACTACCCGGAACTGAACCCGTTGTTGCCGCTGGACTACTACGACCGGGTCAGCGGTACCCCAGCGGCCAAGTCGATCCCGGTGCGGATGAGCGCAATGGTGGCGGCGATTGCGTGACCGGCGCATCGGCTATCATTGTCGGGTGAACCTGCCTGGCCTGCTGCTGCGATGGATGCTTCTCCTTGCCCTGGTGCTGAATGCACCGGCGCTTGCGGTTGCCTCATCCTCGTACGCGGCGCAGTCCAACGCGGAGCATTGCGCCGCACCGCATTCCGCTGCCATGGCCGGATGCTGCGACGAGGCAGCATCAACGGTCTGCCAGAGCAATGAGTGCGAATGCCCGCCGGCCAGCCTCGGCATGCTGGCCACCCTGAGCGGAACGCCAGCGTCACCCTGGCGTGAGGCGCCTTTGCCAGCCAACGCCCAGCAACGCGCTCCGCCGCCGTTGCCGGATCCGTTACGGCCGCCCATCGTGTGATTTCCTGCAGGCCTCAAGCGCCTGCCGTAGCTGCTCGACTCATTCTCGACTCTGCCTGTGCCTTCGATGCGCAGGCAGCGGGCCGCGTTGCCCGCATCTGCAAAGGAATCAACACCATGAACCGTTCTCTCTCCCTCGGCCTGCTGCTGGGCACCGTACTGGCCACGACCGCCTGCGCGCGCGCTGCAGAAGAATCGCCTGCCGCGCCGGTTGCCAGCCAAGCCCCGGCGGCACCGATCAAGTCCAGCCCGTCGCAGGTGGACCCGGCACTGCCCATTGCCATCGTGCACAAGACCGCAAGCTGCGGCTGCTGCGGCATCTGGGTCGACCACCTGAAGGCCGAAGGCTTCCAGGTGGATGTACGCAATACCGATGACATGAACCCGATCAAGGTCCGGCTGGGTGTGCCGGTCGGCAAGGCGTCCTGCCACACCGCCGAGATCGGTGGTTACGTGGTTGAAGGCCACATCCCGGCCGAGGACATCAAGCGACTGCTGGCGGAGCGGCCGGCAGCGCGCGGCCTGGTGTTGCCGGGCATGCCGGCCGGCTCGCCGGGCATGGAAATGCCGGACGGCTACGTGCAGCCGTACACCGTTGAACTGGTGCGCAACGATGGCACCACCGAGCCGTTCGCGCAGCACGGCCAGGGCGGCTGACAGGCGGCGGTGCCGGTCGTCCTGACCGGCACCCCTCGGAGAGCCGAGCCCACCCTCGGCATGCTCTTTGTAGAGTCGAGCCATGCTCGACTGCTCTGCTTCAGTCGAGCAAGCTCGACTCTACAGAATCAGCGGGCCCCGGCTGTTTCCTTGGCCAGCTGTGCGTCGAACTTCTGTTCGGCCGCATCCGCGTAGGCCTTGCAGGTCAGTGCCTTGGCGCTGGCCTTGCTGCCGGAGGCGTAGTCCCAGTTGCTGGCACCCGGATGCGGGGTCAGCAACACGTCGCAGGGCAACGCCCGCACCGTCGCGAAGCTGCGCTTGTAGTCCTCGACCAGGCGCGGATAGCGCGCATTGCCCTGCAGCTGGTAGCCCGGTGCACTCAGGCTGTCGGCGTAGGCGATGCGCACCGGCTTGCCCTCGCGGGTATCGGTCCAGGTCCACGCGGTGCTGCCCGGGGTGTGCCCCGGCATGAAGTGCGCAGTGAACGCGATGCCGCCCACCGTGATCACTTCGCCATCCATGACGATGCGGTCTGCACTGGCAGGCGGGTAGGTGATGCCATCGCCGAAGTGCAGGTCATCGCTGCCGCCACGCGCCAGCAGCACCGCCGATTCCGCGTTGGCGACCACGTGCGCGCCACTACGGCGCTTCAGCTCCGCCACCGGCCCGGCATGGTCGGCATGCGCATGGCTGAGCAGGATCAACCGCAGATCCTGCGGTGCCACGCCGCGTGCCTTCATGTTGTCGAGCAGGTGGCCGGCCATCTGTGGCATGCCGCCGTCGAGCAGCACCGCGCCCTCGGCGGTCTGCACCAGCAGTGCGGTCAGGTTCTCGGTGCCGATCTGCCAGGTGTGGTCAGCAATCTGCAGCGGTGCCATCGGCTGCAGCCAGGAAGCATCCACGGTGTAGGCCCGCAACTGCGGCAGGGGTGCCTCGGCGGCGCTGGCGTGCGCGACCGGAAGAACAGCGGCCAGTGTGACGGCGAGCAGGGAAAAACGCATGGTTCACGTCCGTTTGAAGGAGGCCCAGAAACTAGCATGGGCCTCCTTCATCGCGTCGCGCATAGATTTCATGGCTCCCATAAGGGCGCCATGGATCAGTACCGGTACTGCCACCCCAGCGTCAGCACCCGGCCACGGCCCGAGAAATAGCTCGGGTTCGACGGCGTGGTCTGCGAGTAGTAGCTGATGTACTGCTTGTTCGCCAGGTTCTGCACGCCCAGCGTGAAGGCGTGCTTGTCCAGCACGTAGCGGGCCACAAGGTCCACCGTGGTGTAACCCTTGAACTCCGCCACCCGCGCGCCACGCAGGTCGAAGTCGCGGTCGAAGGCGTGGCTGGCCTGCAGGCGGGTGCTCAGCTGTGGTGTCCAGCTCTGCTCCCAGAACGCGGTCAGCCGGTTCGGCGCGATGTTGACGCCGGCCAGGTCGCTGTCGAGGCGGCCATCGACGTCGGCATCGTAGCGGCCGTTGGCACGTGCATAACCCAGGCCCAGCCGGCTGTCGCCCAGGCGCAGGCGCAGGTTGCTTTCGAAGCCCTCCACGCGGGTGGCCTGGCGCTGCACCGCATAGGCATCGATGCCCGGATCGTAGATCAGCACCGAGCCCAGCTTGGATTCGGAGGTGTAGTAGGCGATGTCACCGCTGAAACGGCCATCGTCGTACTCCAGGCCGATCTCGCGGTTGTCCGACACCACCGGTGACAGGTCAATCAGATTGTCCACGCGCTGGCCGTCCCGGTTGATCGCGCGCAGCACGCGGCCAACGTCGGCCACGGTGTAGCCTTCCGAATACGAGGCGTAGGCGTTGAGGCGGTCATTGATGTACCAGACCGCGCCGAAGTTGGGCAGGGTCTCGCTCATGGTCGGCTTGCCGCCGGCCACCTTGCGTGCGCCGTAGCGGGGCAGGGTGGTGTAGTCGCCTACTTCCAGCTCGCCCTTTTCGTAGCGCAGGCCGCCGGACAGCATCAGGTGGTCGGTTGGCCACCAGTGCAGCTGCAGCAGCGGCGACAGGCTCTGGTAGGTGGTCTGCGGCACCCAGTTCATGCCGCTGGCCAGCAGCACCTGGTGGGTGCGGTCGCGCAGGCCGTCCAGGCCCAGGGTCACGTCCAGCGTGGTGTCGGCGATGCGGGCCCAGCTCTGGGTCAGCTTGAAGCCGCGCTTGTCCGATTCGTTCTGGGTCTGGTCCCAGGCGGCGTTGGCGCCGGTGTTGCCCCACGGGTCCCACTGGCTGGCGCCATAGCGGCCTTCGAAGTCCACCGCGAAGGCCTGCGCCTGGAAGCGGCCACCGAGCAGATCGGCGGCGCTGTAGTCCAGCGTCAACGAACGCGAGCGGTTCATCGGCGGCTCCAACGGGGTATCGCCGGGCACCGAAATGGTCGGGCGACCGGTGCGGTAATCACCGTTCACCGCCAGGTAGTTGTCCAGCCCGCGCAGCTCGTAGCGGTTGGCCATCAGCTGCAGGCGGTGGCCCTCGGCAATGTTCCAGCCCAGCTTGGCGAACACGTTCGACGAGGTCGAATCCATCAGTTCGCCCTGGGCGTTGGTACCGATCGAACGGCCCTCGCCGTCGTGGTACAGGCCCTGCTTCTCATAGGCCAGGCCGGCCACCAGATCGAACTGCTCGCCGCGCACGCCGACCAGTGCCGAGCCGCGCTGGCCGTTGTCATCACGGCGGCTGGGCAGCGCCGAGCTGTAGCTGACGTTGGTGTCGAGCAGGAAGGCACCGGGCTCGCTGGGCGCGCTGCGGGTGATGATGTTGACGATGCCACCGGTACCGCCGATGCCCTGCAGTGCGTTGGCACCGTGGATGACCTCGATGCGTTCGATCATCGCCGGATCGATGGTGTGCGAATCACGTGAGCCATCGCGCAGCGGCGTCGACTGCGGCACGCCGTCGACCATGTACAGGATGCCGCGGCCGCGCATGGTTTCGCCGTAGTTGGACATCTTCTCGCGCGCCGGGGCAAACGCCGGGATCTGCGCCGACAGCACGCGCGAGACATCCGAGCCCAGCGCCAGCTGCTGCGCGATGTCCTCGCGGGTCAGCACGGTGATGGTGTTGGGCATCGCGGTCTCGCCCTGCGGCATGCGCGCGGTCGAGGCCGATACCGTGACGCGGGCCAGCGAAGTGGTCGTGGCAGGGGACGCTGCCGATGACGCGGTCCGGGCCGGAGCGCGGGGCTTGGGCGATGCTGGCGCGGCACTCACCACGAACACCCCCGGCGAGCGCTCCTGCATCGCCAGGCCTTGCCCGGCCAGCAGGCGCTGCAGGGCGTCGTGCGGGGTGTAGCGGCCGTCGAGGGCGGGCGCGTTGCGGCCGCTCACGCTGTCGGCCGCGAACAGCAGCTGGATGCCACTCTGCCGCGCCAGCGAGTTGAGCGAAGCCTGCAGCGGGCCGGCCGGCAGGTGCAGTTCGACAGGTGCGGACGCAGCGGTCTGCGCGGTGGCGGGCAGCGCCGCACACAGGCAGGCGGCGAGCAGGGTGGGGGCCAGCCGGCGCAGCGCGGCGGGCGGAACAGGGCGGGTCATGCGGGGGTCCTTCGGAAGGGTTCAAGCACTTGCCGGATGGGACGGCGCGCAACCCACCCTCGGCGTGGCAATCAATCGCGGGCGCGCAGATGCAGGCTGCCGTCGGCGGCGGTATGCACCTGGACCGGCAGGATCTCCGGCAACAGCGCGACCGCCGTCTCGGCACGATCGGCATCGAACACGCCCGACACCTGCAGCGGACCCAGTGCCGGGTCGTCCAGCACGATCGGACGGTCGTGATAGCGCTGCAGGATGCGCAGCACCTCGCTCAGTGGCATGCGGTCGAACTGCAGCCGACCGGTGGTCCAGTCGGCCCGGTCCGGATCCACGGCTTCCGGCGGAGACAGCGAGCCCGGCTGGGCCAGCAGGCGCTGCCCCGGCTTCAGCCGCTGCTCGGTGCCGCCGCCATCCACGCTGACACCGACCTCGCCGCGCCACAGCGTGACCTCACTGAGATCGCCCTGGCGGTCAACATCGAACACCGTGCCGTAGTTGCGTACCTGTACCGGCCCAGCATCGACCTGGAAGCGGCGCCACGCTGAATGCTGCACCTCGAAGCGCGCATGGCCCTGCGCCAGCAGCACCTGCCGCGAACGCAGATGGCGACGGACCTGCAGGTGGGTTCCTGCGTCGAGCAGCACACGGCTGCCGTCCGGCAGCTCGATGTCGCGGCGCTCGCCGACGGCGGTCTGGTAGTCACGCACCTGCCAGGCCGGGTCGGCCAGCAGCAGCGCGGCGGCCGCCAGCAACAGCACCGGCAGTACCCGTTTCGCGCCAGATCCGCCGCGGCGCCGCTGCAGCTGTTCCGGGCCTGGCAACGGGAAACGCTCCTTCAGTGCCTCCCGGTGTTGGTCGAGCATGTCCTCGGCGGACGGTTCGGCGGGCGCCGACGGCGGTGCCGGATCGGGTGATGCAGGGCTCACCGCAGCGCACCGTGCAGCCGGCAGTCGGCCATGGCCAGGCGCAGATGACGTTCCACCGCCTTCAGGCCGATGCCCATCCGCTGCGCCACCTCGGCCTGGGGCAGCTCGTGGATCTTGTGCAGGATGAACACCTGCTGCCGCCGGCAGGGCATGCGCTCGATGCTGGCGGTCAGCCGCTGCAGCGCCTGCTGGCCCTGCGCCTGGCGCTCGGGTCCGGGGCGCTCGCAGGCGCCTTCGGGAAGCTCGGCGCGGGGCTCTACCCAGTGCCGGCGCAGGTCCTCGGCGCGGCAGCGGTCGACCGCCGCATCGTGGGCGATCCTGCGCAGCAGCGCGATCGGTTGGCGGGCGTCATGCGCGGCCGGGCGTTCCAGCAGGCGCACACAGACATCGTGCACCACTTCGCGGGCCAGCCCGGGCGAGCGGAACCGGCGATGCAGGTAGTCCACCAGTTCCTCGTAGTGGCGCACCAGCGAGGTCACCAGCGGCAGCGCAGGTGGGCGGGGAAGTGTCGGCTGGGACATCCGGACGGGAAGCAAGGGTGAAAGGCGGGTGCCGGGAGGTCATCCCTGCGCAATGACGCAATACTAATGGGAACTGTTCGCGTTTGCCATGCCGCGATCATCAGGGCGATTGTTCGCCGCGCCTGGAAAGTGAATCCACGATCATCGGCTGGAGCGCAGAATCGCCCACGGCTAGCCTGCCTGCAGGCTCAAGGAGGTGGACCATGCATGTGCTTCTGGTGATGGTGGGTGGCGTCGTGCTGCTTGGGGTGTTCCTGCTGTTCGGGCGGCTGTGGAGCGTGGGCACCTCACAGCTGCCCACGGCCCTGATCGCGTTCATTGCCACCTGGCTGCTGGTGACGGTGGCCAACCTGTGGGTAGGCGTCAGCAAGGCCGGCTACGGGATGCGCGAAGAACTGCCGATCCTGCTGCTGGTGTTCGCGGTGCCGGCCCTGCTGGCCGGTCTGCTCTACTGGCGCCTGGCGCGCTGAAGGAAAGCCATGAGTACACGACTGCGATTGCCGGCCCTGCGCCAGCGCGACGGCCACCATGCGCGCGTGACCTACGAAGAGCTGTTCTTCGACCTGGTCTACGTGTTCGCGGTCACCCAGCTCAGCCACCACCTGCTGCATCACCTGGATCTGGCCGGCGTGCTGCAGACCCTGGTGCTGTGGTTTGCGGTGTGGCTGGGCTGGCAGTACGCCTGCTGGGTCAGCAACTGGTTCGATCCGGAGGCACCGCGCATCCGCGGCCTGCTGTTTGCCACCATGCTGCTGGCCTTGTTGATGTCCTCGTCCATTCCCGAGGCGTTCGCTGACCGCGCCTGGGTGTTTGCCGGGGCCTACGCCACCATGCAGGTCGGGCGTACCGCCTTCGTGCTGCTGGAGGTCGGTCGCACGCATCCCCTGACGCCGAACTTCCGTCGCATGCTGGCCTGGGTGAGCGTGTCGGCCTGCTTCTGGCTGGCAGGTGCGGCATCCGAGGGCAATACGCGGTTGGCGCTGTGGGCGGTGGCGGTGGCGTGCGAATACGTCTCACCGATGTTCGGCTTCGCGTTCCCGGGGCTGGGCCGCTCGCACACCCGTGAGTGGACCATCGAAGGCGGGCACCTGGCCGAGCGCTGCCAGCTGTTCGTCATCGTCGCACTGGGCGAGACGTTGCTGGCCACCGGTGGCGTGCTCAGCGAGGTCGAACAGTGGAGTGGGGCGGTGGTGTCCGCAGTGCTTGCCACCTTCGCCGGCACGATCGCCATGTGGTGGCTGTACTTCGGCATCTCCAGCCGCGACGCCACCGAGGCCATCAGCCATGCCGAAGACCCGGGCCGGATGGGCGCCAACTTCCACTATGTGCACGCGTTGCTGATCGCAGGGATCATCGCTACGGCGGTGGGCAATGACCTGGTCATGGACCACCCGCATGCTGTGGTGACGCCGGTGTATGCGGCCGTGCTGGTGGCCGGCCCGTTGATCTACCTGCTGGGCAGCGCGCTATACAAGCGGGTGGTATACGGGCGCGCACCGTACTCGCATCTGATCGGCGCGGTGGCGCTGGGCGTGCTGGGCGTGGTGTTGCCGCAGACCCATCTGTTGGCCGCTGGCTGGTTGACCAGTGCGGTGCTGCTGGCGGTGGGGTTGATGGATACGCGGTTGAAGCACCGTCTGCAACGGGCGTGATCAGCCCTCTGCCGGGCAGAGCCGAATGTTGGTCGACTGCTCTTCCACAAGGTTGTGGAAAATCCCGCGCTGCGCGCGATAGTCGACTGACAGTCGACTCTACCGCCGCCCTCTACCGCCTGAGGTGGCCTGGCCGAGCGCGGCGGCCATTGCCGCAAGCTTGCCGACCGTGTTGAGGTTGCGGGCGGTGCCTTGCTGGGCATAGGGAATCCGCAGGCGTGAGTCGGCCATGCCGTCGCCATAGTGGACGAAGAGCTCGCGGGTACCCAGCGCCAGCTGCTCATCGCGCAGGCCGGTCACCCCGGTCAAGGGATCAGTGGGCAGTGCCTCATCCACGAACAGCGCGACCACGCGATTGCCGGCGGCGTGCGGGAACGGATTGCCGGCGGCAACCGCCGCGATCTCGGCTGCCGAGCGCACCAGCACACCCACCGGTTTTCCTGCATAGGCCTGCAGCCGTTGGCCAAGGGCTTTCCGCACGCCGGCTTCGTCAAGTCCGCTGCGGAACACCACGTTGCCGCTGGCGATATAGGTGCGGACGTCGGTGAAGCCCGCGTCCTCGCACATCGCCACCAGTTCAACCATCGGCAGCTTACCGGTACCTCCGACATTGACTGCTCGCAGCAGTGCGACATGCACGCTCATGGGGAACCTGCCTGCAGGCGGTCGTACATGCGTACCAGATCGACCAGCGTACGCGCGCCCATCTTGCGCATCACCTGCGCGCGGCGCACCTTCACCGTGATCTCGCTGACCCCGAGGTCGCCGGCGATCTGCTTGTTGAGGCGGCCGCGCACCACGCCGTCGACCACCTCGCGCTCGCCGGCGTTGAGGGTGTTCCAGCGCTGCTGCAGGGCGTCCAGCGCCTCGCCGTCACGGCGGCGCTGGCGGTCGATCTCAATGCCCTTGTGGATCGCATCCAGCAGTTCCTGGTCACGGAACGGCTTGGTCAGGAACTCGATGGCACCGTCCTTGATCGCATTGACGCCCATCGCGATATCGCCGTGGCCGGTGATGAACAGCACCGGCAGCTGCAGGCCGTGGCTGCCCATCGTGCGATGGAACTCCAGCCCGCTCTGGCCGGGCATGCGCACGTCCAGCACCAGGCAGGCCGGTGCATCTTCCAGTTCGTGTTCGAGGAACGCCTGGGTGGAAGCGAAGGCCCGTACCTGCAGGCCCATCGAGGCGAGCAGGTCTTCCAGCGCGGCGCGCACCGACGGATCGTCGTCGATCACGTAGACGATGGGCGCTGGATCGGCGGCGGGTGCAGCGGGCTTACGCATGACGGCGTTCCGTGGCAACGGGCAGGTCAAACACAAAGCAGGCACCTCCGCCGCTGGGGCGCTCGGCTCGGATCCTGCCTTCGTTGGCCTCGATCATCGACCTGCTCAGGCTCAATCCCAGCCCCAGCCCGTGTGATTTGGTGGTCCAGAACGCATCGAACACACGCTCGGGATGATCGGCGGGCAGGCCGACACCGCGGTCACGCACGCTGAGGCTGATCCGCTGTCCGTCGCGTTGGGTCAACAGGGACAGGCGGCGATCGGCAGCCGGCACTGCTTCCATCGCGTCCACCGCATTGAGGATCAGGTTGCCGATCACCTGCTGCACCTGCACGCGGTCGGCCTGCACCAGCGGCAGGTCGGCATCGAGCAGCAGGGCCACGGCCACGCCGTGCTGGTCCAGCTCGCTGCGCGACAGCGCCAGCATTTCCTCCACCGCCTGGTTCAGGTCGAAGGCGCGTCGTTCCGGTGCCGCGCCCTGGGTCAGGCCACGGATACGGGCGATCACGTCACCGGCGCGATGGGCATCGGCCAGGATGCGGGCCACGGTCTGCCGTGCCTTGTCCACGTTCGGTGGGTCCTGTGCCAGCCAGCGCTGGCAGGCTTCGGCGCTGCTGGCGATCGCCGCCAGCGGCTGGTTCACTTCATGTGCGATGGAAGTGGTCAGCTCGCCCACGGTCGACGCGCGCGCCACCCGCAGCAGGCGGCCCTGTGCTTCCTGCACCGCGGCCTTGGCCGCTTCCATCTTCAACGCGAGGTAGGTGGTGATGCCGATCACCAGCATGCCGATCACCGAGTTGACCAGGCCGATGCGGTAGGTGCCGAAGCGGGTGAGGAAGAAGCTCAGGGCGGTGAGTGCGATGCAGGCGATGGCCAGGCTGATCAGCCCGCGTGCGGCGAGTACGCGCGATGCGGCGAGGATGACCGCTGCGTAGAAGCAGGCGGCGGCGACCGCGTAATCGGTGACGGTATCGACCAGGAAGATCGCCGCCATCACGACGATCAGGGCCAGCAGCACCAGAGGGCGGCGGGGCGACAGCGATGGCATCGGAACGGCTCCCTGGCGTGGGGGGAAAGGATAGCAAAGCTGCCTCAGGCAGATGCCGACCGTGCTTGGCGTGCTCCTGTGCTGTCGGCACCCACCAAAGCGATGCCTGGTAGTGCCGGCCGCTGGCCGGCAGCTGCAGGATCGTCCCGGAGTCTATGAGGTTGCCGGCCAGCGGCCGGCCCGTCCCCGGTCTGTGCCGACCCAGG
>NZ_JAWIRT010000011.1:0-152283 GCF_036320045.1 Stenotrophomonas sp. SMYL20
CGCCATGGCCGTCGGCATCCCGCCCATCAGCGCGCCCGCCGGCCCGGCGCCCGCGCCGGCCGAGACCACCAGCGAACAGGAGAACGAGTAATGCGCCACCTGGCCCTGCCCTTCTTCTGCGCCGTCGTCGTCGGCCTGCTCCTCGCACTGCTCCCTTGGGCGCTACGCAACAAGGTCGACGCCGTCGCCCTCGCCTGCGCCATCGGCGCCGTGTTCTTCGCATGGCGCTGCTGGGAAGACCTCCAGACCACCTGGCCAGCCTTCAAGGCCGAGATGCAGCAACGCACAGCGGTACGGCAGCGCGCGCCGCTGGCCGCTGACGACACCCACTGAGCAACCGCCCGCCCGGGTGACCGGGCTCCGCGCCGGCCGGACTTCCACTCGCCGGTAACCCATTCAACATCGAGACCCGCCATGACCGATTCAGTCGTTGTCGATTTCCAGCACGAGCCCGAGTTTGCCAACAAGGAAAACGGAGAACTGCCGCGCATCGAGCAGATCCGCGAGCAGGTAGCCGGGTTCGTCGAAGGCTACGCCACCGCCAAGGGCCAGCAGCCGCCGCGCATCGTTCTGCAGGCTTCAGACCTGAAGCACTGCGTGCGCCGCATCCTCGCGCGCATGCAGAAGCCGCATCGGGATGAAGCCAAGGCGGCATGGATGCGATCGCGCAAGGCCGGATCCAAACAGCCCTGGCGCGAAGCGAGGCCCGAGCCGATCCCCGGCGCAACGCTCACCTGGTGCGGGATCCCCATCGAAGGCATGGGCTACAGCCGCCACCGCGCCGTCGACAAGCACTGATCCATGGCCAAGCCGGTCCAGATGGACATTTTCGATGACGACCCAGCGCGCGAGGCAGCCGCCTGGCGCGTGCAGGCGGAAGAGTCGCTGAAGCACTTCCAGTTTCCCGAATCGATCCGTCTGGAACGGCACGCCTACTACCTCGGCGTCGCCGAACAACTTGAAGCCAGGGCGCGCGGCGCGCGTTCCACGAACAGCAAGGACATGCAGGCATGAGCAACGACAACAAGACCCTGGCGGACGTGCAGCCCGGTGGGAGGGTGAGGCTGGGGGATGCGTGGGCCATCAAGCTGGCCCGAGAGGCGGCGTTTGCCCACAGCAGCGAACACGCTTACCTGCCGCAGACGCGCGAAGAGACGAACAGCTGGCAGCCACACGAATGGGTTGTTGCCGCGATCCAAACTGTCGCCACAAGCGTGCCCAAGCCGCGCGGCCAGGAGCCGATCACCGTCGAGGCCGTGGCCGAGATCTTCAACGATCCAGAGTATGGCCTGAGCATCAGCTGGCTTCTCGAAAACGGCATCGGCGAGCTGCAGGTAGGTGACGTGCTGATTGTCGCCAACCGGGCGATAACTGATGAAGACGGATCGGGCGAGGTCTATGCCGCACCACCCGCGAAGGCCGTGGACTTGGCTCCTCTCGTCTCCGAGCTTGCGGAAGCTGATCGTGAGTACACAGAGGCGAAGAATAAGTATCACACCGTCAGCGCCAAGATGGGCGCGGCCGGCGGACGGGCATCTTGCAGGGCAGCGTATGACCGCGAAGTCGCGGCGAAGGCCCGGTTGGATGCAGCCGTGCGGGCCCTGATCGACAGCCAGGCGGTGGGCAATGGCTGAGCTGCTAGTAAGACGACGATCGTGTTCTGCCGAGGAGTGCATTGAGCCATTTGGACAGCGATCTTCTGTCCGCTGGGTAGTAGTGCACTTTATCCAAGGCTTCCTCCGCGTGAGCAATGTCCCTCGATGCATCCAACAGCGTCCCGTGAAACGCCGGGATCATCTCGCCCCAGTCTCTATTTTCAGCATCACGGCCTTTCATGACTTTGCCACTATGGACAACGTCACGCGCTCCCTGAATGGCTTGCACAACAACAAGAAGAAGGTCGAGATCCACCGATGGCCACTTCGAACCATCGAATTCACGGCCAGCAAGAGCCTCGAGCTTGCTACACATCAACCCGAAGCTTTCCCTCCATTCGGAGGAGTCCCTGAGGTGTCCCTCTACAGCGGCGGCGGTAGGCGTGCCGGTGCCGATTGGGTAGTTTTTCCTGATCGCATCAAGGTAGACCATGCCCTTACGCACGTCAGGAATGTAAGACGCAGCAAAAACGGCGTTCGCTTTTGTCTTCAAGAAGAACCGCCGCTGGATGGCAGGACCGAAGATTGCAGTAAAAACCGCCAGGACAGTGCCAACTGCCGCCCAGGCATCCCACCACACTACGCAGTCGCCTACGCCAAGCTCCATGCATGGGCTGATTCCATTCCACAACTGCTCCCAACTAGACATTCCCTGATCCCCCTGTGGATTCGCCGGCATTCTGCCATGCCGTCGCGGCACGCGGAGCACTGCCATGGCTGACCAGCTGCTCACCGCTGCACAGGCCAAGCACACAGCGCGCGTCCTCCTCAGCGAGGCGCGAGCGCGACGGAATGGCCTCGGCTACTGGTTCTCGTTCAACGCGGCACAGCGCGCGCGCATGCGCGCCACTACCCCGGCACCGCTTCCGGCACCGCTGCGCGCACCGGCGCTGCCGGCCCAACTGGACCTGTTCGCATGACCGCACCACTGCCCATTTCCCCGGCCGCCGTTGTCGAGGCCACCAAAGCGTCGTCGCCTGTCGCTGCGGTCGTCGCTGCCATGCGCCGTGTCGATTCCACCGGCGGCGCCATCGCCGCCAACCAGGTCCGCGCGTGGGCCGACACGCTGATGACCGCGCTCTACACCGCGCAGCCTGTGCGCTGGGAGTATCGCAACAGGAAGGACGTGGGCCCGGGCTGCTGGGTCCAGGCCGACGCAGGGCATGTGTACGCCGCCCACCAGCGTGGGCTCGTTGTCCGCGCCCTGTTCGAAACCCCGCGCGTAGTCCAACCGGAGAAGCTGCACGAATTCCGGGGGCGCGTGTGCGTCCGCTGCGGCGACAGCGAGGATTGGGCCGGTCCGGATTGCGAGCCGCTGATCCAGAAAGTCGACCCGCGCACCCGGCTCCCGGTCGACGCGAGCTGGCTCCTTGAGCCCCTCAAGTGGATCCGGGACGCCGGACCCGCGCCGGTCAGCACGCACGAACGCCGCCGCAGGGCCAACGAAGCCACCTTCCTGATCGAAAAGCTCGAAGCCCACATCGAGGAGTGCAACAAGCCATGACCCAGGAACATATCAGCCACCCGGAAGGGTTGCCGAACTGCGCCGCCGGCCACCGCGCGCGCCACATCCACGACAAGCGCTGTGCGTCTGCCGGCGGTGGCCACCTGGTCGAGTGCGCATGCAGGTCGACCAGCAAGCATGCCGATCCCGACGCCGCCATTGCGGCGTGGCGTCGGCTCAACCGCCCCGCCCGCAGCGCGCGCCCCATTCCAGTCGAGGCACCTGCCGGCAACGTCCTGCAGTTCCAGCTCAGCCTTGCCGAACGCACATCCAAGGCTCACCGCATCGGAGGCCATCATGGGCGCGGCTGAAAGACTGGAAGAGCTGCTATCGCTTGATCGCGTGCGCCAGATGACCGGTATGGGCACCACCTTCATCTACGGCGAGATCAAAGCTGGCCGCTTCCCGCGCTCTATCCGCATCGGCCGTCGCGCACTCTGGATACAATCCGAGGTGCAAGGCTGGGTTCGGCAGCAGATCGCGCAGAACCGACCTTTGCAGGTGGATGGGTAAGCGGGCGGGTAGCGAAGGCTGTAGAAACGAAAAAGCCCCTATTTCTAGGAGCTTTTTGCAAAGACTGGCGGAGAGAGTGGGATTCGAACCCACGGAAGGTTTAACCCTTCGCCGGTTTTCAAGACCGGTGCCTTAAACCGCTCGGCCATCTCTCCAATCGGGTCCCGGTCGCCCGGGCAGCGGCGTATTCTCGCACGTGAAGGGCATTTGCCCAAGACCACCCTTGCCCCCGCCCTTCGCATCCGGCACGGTGGGGCCTTCACTGCAATCGGAGCCCCCATGGCCCACCTCGATCTGGCCAACCTGCGCACCACCCTGCTGGACGACACCCAGCTGGCCGCAGTGGCCCTGCACCGCACGTTCGCCGGGCACCTGCCGGTCAGCAGTGGGCATCTGGTGGTCTGCGATCCGCTGGTCCAGGCCGAGGCGCCCGCGCTGGCCGACTACACCGCCCCGCTGGGCCGGCATCCGGTCGAGATCATCGTGCACAGCGGCCGCCCGGCGCTGGCCGTGGTCTGGTTCAAGCCCCGCGAAGCCCTCACTGCGTCTGCCCTGCACTGGCAGATGGCACGCTGGACCACGCAGGACCTGACCGGCCTGGATGAGGACAGTTTCATTGGCTATCCGGTCGACGCCGGCATCGGCTGCTTCATGGATACCAACACTCAGCAGGCACTGCTGGCCCTGATCGAACAGACCGATGGCGACGAAGACAGCGAATGGTCGGATGCGCTGATCGACCATGACGGCCTGGATGAAGGCGCCGAGTACCGCCCCTGGGGCGAGGACTCTCCACACGGCCTGGTCGTATTCACCAGCGGCTGGGGCGACGGCGTCTATCCGAGCTACTGGGCGCTGGATACCTCCGGCATTCCGGTCGCCCTGGTCACCGACTTCCTGTGCATCCAGGGCGGTGACGGGCGCGACGAGCGCGAGATCGCCGACCAGGCCTATCGCGACAGCCTGCCACCCGAAGAAGCTGAAGCGCTGGCACGACTGGTTGCCGCCGTGGACCGCGACGACCCGGATGCGCTGCGAGAGCTGTTGAAGGATGCGCCACAGCGCGCCAACCAGATCGAGCCGGGCTGTGGCGGCACAGCGCTGTTCGAGGCGATCCGCCTGGACCGCCCACAGGCACTGCGGGTGCTGCTGCAGGGCGGCGCGTTGCCGGCAATGCCGGAGCGCCTGCACATGAGCAAGGTGACCAGCTACATGGACTACGCCCGCTTCCTGAAGAAGCCACGCAGCGCGGAACTGATGGCGGTACTGGAAGCGCCGGTCGTTGCCGAGCCCACACCGACCGCACCGCCGCGGCGCAGCTTCTGGGACCGGCTGTTCGGCCGGAAGTGACCGGGGCCGGAAAGCAGCAACGCCGGGCATGGCCCGGCGCTACCGTTTCACAGATCGGCGGTGCAGTTGCGGCCAGGTGCCTCAGCCCGCATCCACTGCCAACGCGCCTAGCGCACTGGCCTTGATCCGCTCCTTGGCCTTTTCACAGGCGCCACCGCAATCCAGGCGCGAGGCCTCCAGCTGCGGCGGCAGGTGCTCGGCCAGGAAGTCGATGAACACGCGCACCGCCGGCAGCAAGCCGCGGCGCGAGGCGAACACGGCATGGCACACGCCCTGCGGCAGCGACCAGTCCGGCAGCACCACTTCAAGTTCGCCGTTGCGCACCGCATCGGCGCACACGGTTTCCGGCAGCATGGTGATGCCGAAGCCGTCCTTCACCATGCTCTGCAGCAGCGGGAAGTCGAAGCCGGCCACGCGCGGCTGCAGGTCGACCCGGCGCACTTCGCCTTCCGGGCCATGCAGCTCCCAGCGCTGGCGGGCTTCGTCTTCGCTGATGCTTAGGGTGACGTGCTGGGTCAGCTCTTCAGGATCCTTCGGCCGGCCGGCGCGATCCAGGTACTTCGGGCTGGCCACCAGCAGTTCCTGCACCTGTCCGAAGCTGCGCATCACCAGGCTGCCATCGTCGTCCAGGCGCGAGCGCACGCGCAGGGCCACGTCGTAGCCTTCATTGATGATGTCCACGCGGCGGTTGCTGATGTTCAACTGCAGGCGCACCTTCGGGTACTGCTCAAGGAACTTGGGCAGCAGCTTGGGCAGCTGCATCTGCGCCAGCGATACCGGCACGCTGGCGCGCACCACGCCGCGCGGTTCCGCGCTGAGGCGGTCCACCACTTCGCGTGCGGCCTGTGCCTCGGCCAGCATCGTCTGCGCGTGGCGGTGCACGCTGGTGCCGACATCGGTGACGGCGAAACGACGCGTGGAGCGCTGCAGCAGGCGAACGCCCAGGTCGGTTTCCAGCTGGCTGATGCGGCGGCTCAGGCGCGACTTGGGGATACCCAGTGCGCGCTCGGCGGCGGCGAATCCGCCATGGTCGACCACCATCGCGAAGTAGTACAGATCATTCAGGTCATGCATGCCCGAGTTCCATATCTAGAACAATACGTGGCATTCAACCACCTTTATCCCGCCTTTGCAACAACCTATCGTTCTCTCCGTCGGCGGCAAGCCCGCCACCTCTCCCGAACATAGGTACTGCCATGAAGCTTCTGCACATCGACGCCAGCGTGCTTGGCGACAACTCCGTCTCCCGCCACCTGACCGCCGCCGTGGTGGCCCAGTTCACTCAGCAGATCGACGGCCTGCAGGTTGATTATCGCGATCTTGACGCCAATCCGGTACCGCATCTGCGCAGCGGATCGCTTGCCAAGGCCGACGCTGCCGAAGCCGCCGATGCTGAACAGGTACTCGAGCAGTTCCTGGCGGCCGATATCGTGGTGATCGGCGCGCCGATGTACAACTTCAGCATTCCGTCCACCCTGAAGGCCTGGATCGACCGCGTGGCCGTGGCCGGGCGCACCTTCAAGTACACCGAGAACGGCCCGGTCGGCCTGGCCGGTGGCAAGCGGGTGATCATCGCCAGCAGCCGTGGCGGCATCTACACCGATTCGCCCGCGGACTTCCAGGAGCCGTTCCTGCGCCAGACGTTTGCCTTCTGGGGCATCAACGATGTCGAGTTCGTACGCGCCGAAGGCATCGCCTACTCGCCGCAGCACCGCGAAGACGCCATTGCTGGCGCACTGGCTGCGCTGCCGTCGCACGAAGCGGCCGCGGCCGCTGCTGCATAAGCGTTCCAGCGTTCGGCGCCGCTCTCTCCTCGTCTGGGCGCTGAACGCGGGCCGGGATCCCCTCCCCCATCCCGGCCCACCCTGGCGGCCCCGCTTTGCGGGGCCGTTTTTTTGTGGGCGCGCTACGCTGGAGCCATGAACTACATCGTGACCACTGCACACCGCAGCGAATTTCCGCACCCGATCACCCTGCGCCGTGGCCAGGCGCTGGTGGTGGGCGAACGTTATGAAGGGCCTGAAGGCTGGGAAGACTGGTTCCTGTGCGAGGCAGAGGGCCAGCAGCCGGGATTCGTGCCCGCGCCGGTGATCGGCCGCGACGCGCAGGGTGGCGCATTTGCCACGGAAGACTACTGTGCGCGCGAACTGGATGTGGATCCCGGGCAGCTGCTGCGTGGCGAGCGCACGCTCAATGGCTGGGCGTGGTGCGTGCCGGAAACCGGCGAACCGGGATGGGTGCCGTTGGAGAAGCTGCGGGTTCTGGAGTGATCACGGTGGTTCATCCACGCATGGCGTGGATGTAGCCCGCACTGTAGATCCACGCCATGCGTGGATACGGTGCCATGCAAGCATGGCACCCAGCAGAGCCAGAGCAGTGCCATGCAAGCATGGCACCCACCAGAGCCAGAGCAGTGCCATGCAAGCATGGCACCCACCCCATCAGGCTATCAGCCGATGGTTTCCAGGCCACCCATGTACGGGCGCAGGGCCTCCGGCACGGTGATGCTGCCGTCGGCGTTCTGGTAGTTCTCCATCACTGCGATCATCGCGCGGCCCACCGCCACGCCCGAGCCGTTCAGGGTATGCGCCAGTTCCGGTTTGCCGGTGGCCGGGTTGCGCCAGCGGGCCTGCATGCGGCGGGCCTGGAAGTCACCACAGTTCGAGCACGAGGAGATCTCGCGGTAGGTCTCCTGCGACGGCAGCCAGACTTCCAGGTCGTAGGTCTTCACCGCCGAGAAGCCCATGTCGCCGGTGCACAGCAGCACCTTGCGGTACGGCAGGCCCAGCTTTTCCAGCACCACTTCGGCGCAACGGGTCATGCGCTGGTGTTCGGCGTCGCTGTCTTCCGGGCGGCTGATCGAGACCAGCTCGACCTTCTCGAACTGGTGCTGGCGGATCATGCCGCGCACGTCGCGGCCACCGCTGCCGGCCTCGGCACGGAAGCACATCGAGTGGGCGGTCATGCGCAGCGGCAGGCGTTCGGCATCGACGATCTCATCGCGCACGATGTTGGTCAGCGGTACTTCCGAGGTCGGGATCAGGTAGCGCGTGGAGTCGCCCACGGCGGTCTTGAACAGGTCGTCCTCGAACTTCGGCAGCTGGCTGGTACCGCGCAGCGAGTCGGCGTTGACCAGCAGCGGCACGTTGGTTTCCTCGTAGCCGTGCTCACCGGTGTGCAGGTCGACCATGAACTGGGCCAGCGCACGGTGCAGGCGCGCGATCGGGCCGCGCAGCACGGTGAAGCGCGAACCGGACAGCTTGGCGGCGGTTTCGCCGTCCAGCCAGCCATTGCGGGCGCCCAGTTCGACGTGATCGAGCACCTTGAAGTCGAACTGACGCGGGGTTCCCCAGCGCGCCTGTTCGACGTTGTCGTTCTCGTCGGCACCGGCCGGCACGTCATCGGCCGGCAGGTTCGGAATGCCCATCGAGATGGCGTCGATCTTCTCGCGCAGCTCGTCCAGCGCCACTTCCGAAGCCTTCAGCTCGTCGGCGAAGGCGGCGACCTCGGCCATGATGGCCGAGACGTCCTCGCCCTTGGCCTTGGCCTGGCCGATGGCCTTGGAACGGCTGTTACGCAGGCTCTGCAGCTCCTGGGTCCGCACCTGGATGCGCTTGCGATCGGCCTCCAGGGACTCCAGGGCAGACACGTCGAGCTCGAAGCCGCGGCTGGTGCGCAGGCGTTCGGCGAGGTCGGCGGGCTGGTGGCGGAGCAGGGCTGGATCAAGCATGGCAGGTGTCGTGGTGGGTATCAGGGATGGGATTATCGCTTGTTATACGGATTTCTGCCGCCCGGTTCATTCCCGGCGTGGCAGAATCGGGCTATTCCGTACTGGTCCGGTCCATGTCTGCACCCCGCTCGTCGTCCGCCAAGTCGTTCACTGTGCATATCCCGCGCAACGCCCTGAAGATCGCCGGCATCGCCTTCGGCGTGGGCGTGCTGCTGTTCGTGCTGGTCTGGCTGACCGGCCGTGACAAGGAGTTCTTCCGCGCCGACCCGGCCGCACAGACCCCGCAGGAAACCGCCCAGGTCGAGCCCCTGCCGGAACCCTTGGCCGCTGCAGCCGGTTCCAGCGACATGCCTGACGCCAAGCCGGCACCGGTGGAGGAGGAAGCGCCGAAGCTGGTCGAAACCGCTCCGCCGCCACCCGCCCCGATCGCCGAGCCGGCCCCGGCCGCCCCGGGCGCTGCGCCGGCTGCGACCAGCAACAGCCAGCCGATGCCGATTGCCGGCCAGTCGCCGCCGCCGTCGTACCCCGCCGCCGCCCTGCGCGCCGGCGAAACCGGCACCGTGGTGGTACGCGTGGACGTGGACGCCACCGGCTATCCCAACAACGCCACAGTGATCCAGCGCAGTGGTTCACGCGACCTCGACCGTGCCGCCACCGACGCGGTGCGCCGCTGGCGTTTCACCCCGGCGCAGAGCAATGGCCAGGCCGTGCCCGGCAGCATTGAAGTACCGTTCGACTTCAAGACGCAGTAACTGAACGCTTACCGGCAGGCAAACTGAACCCTGCCGGTGGCGTTGACGCAGCGCTGACACTTCCCGTCCATGGCTCGGGCAACACTTCCCACGTCGTCAGTTGACGGAAGGAGTTTGCGATGACTGCCACCACCCACGAAGACCTTCATTCGCCGCAGCTGCAGCAGGATTCGAGCGTGCAGCACAAGCCCACGTCGCCCTGGATGTGGATCGCGCTGATTGTGGCGATGTTTGCGGCCGCCCTGCTGTGGCTGCGCCATTCCAACCAGGAGGATGTGGCGCCGGCACCGGTCGGTGAGCGCATGTTGCCCGCCCCTGAGCAGGCTGCGGTGACCGATGCAGCAGCACCTGCAACGCGCCAGGCTGCCCCGGCCTCCAGCCAGCACAAGACTGCGCCGGTCGCGCGTAATCGCGAAGCACGCCCGCTGGCCAGCAACCGCATGCCCACCTACCCCGCTGCTGCACTGCGTAGTGGCGTGCAGGGCAGCGTGATCGCCAGCCTGAATGTTGATACCCGTGGCAATGTCGCCAACGCTGCGATCGTTTCGCGCAGCGGCGAGCGCAGCCGCGACCTGGACCGTGCGGTGCTGAACACCGTGCAGAACTGGAAGTTCCAGCCTGCGGTGCATGACGGCCGCGCAGTAGCAAGCGTGGTGCGGGTCCCGGTGGATTTCCGTACCGAGCAGCGTTGATCGCGGACGAGGGGTTCGTGATGTTTCGACGGAGGCTTCGGCCTCCGTCTTTTTATGCGGAAAGGCGTCCCGACCAAGGTCGGCACCTACCGGGTGATGTGAGCGTGCCAACCAAGGTTGGCACCTACCGGGCGATATGAGCGTGCCGACCAAGGTCGGCACCTACCGGGTGATGTGAGCGTGCCGACCAAGGTTGGCACCTACCGGGTTACGTCATCTGCCGGGCGTGGCCGCTCAGGCCAGGTTGAACCCGGCGCTGCGCGCCAGACCATCGAAGTCAGGGAAGGACGTGGCGACGTTGGCGATATCGTTGATGCGCACTTCGCCGTCACTGATCTGGCCGGCGATGGCGAAGGCCATGGCGATGCGATGGTCACCGTGGCTTTCGATGGTGCCACTGCCCAGGCGCACGCCGCCGTGCAGGGTGGCGCCGTCTTCGGTTTCGTCCACCTGCATGCCCAGCGCGCGCAGGCCGGTGGCCATCGCCGCAAGGCGGTCGGATTCCTTCACCCGCAGTTCGGCGGCACCGCTCACCACGGTCTGGCCTTCCGCGGCGGCGGCGGCCACGAACAGCGCCGGGAACTCGTCGATCATGTCCGGCACCAGTGCTTCCGGAATGCGTGCGCCCTTCAACTGAGCGTAGCGCACCACCAGATCCGCCACCGGCTCACCGCCCTGCTCGGCCGGGTTCTCTTCGGTGATGTCCGCTCCCATCAGGCGCAGCGCGTGCAGCAGGCCGGTGCGGCGCGGGTTCAGTCCGACCTGCTTCAGGCGCAGCTCGGAGCCGGGAATGATACTGGCCGCCACCAGATAGAACGCGGCCGAAGAGAAGTCGGCCGGCACCACGATGTCAGTCGCGCGCAGGCGCTGACCACCACGCAGGCGTGCCTTGCCGGGCGAGAATTCGATGTCCACGCCGAACGCGGACAGCATGCGCTCGGTGTAGTCACGGGTCGGGTGCGGTTCGGTCACCTGGGTTTCGCCCTGCGCGTACAGGCCGGCCAACAGCACCGCCGACTTGATCTGCGCGCTGGCCACCGGCGAGGCGAAGTCGATGCCGTGCAGCGTCTGGCCGCCATGCACGTGCAGCGGCGGCGTCCCGTCTTCCTGGGTGTCGATCTTCGCGCCCATCTGCGACAGCGGGCCGGTCACGCGGCGCATCGGGCGGCCGGACAGCGACTCATCGCCGATCAGCGTGCAGTCGAATGCCTGGCCCGCCAGCAGACCGGCCAACAGGCGCATGCCGGTACCGGCGTTGCCGCAGTCCAGCGGCGCATCCGGCGCCTTCAGGCCGTCGATACCGACGCCGTGCACGATGCGCTGCGACGGGCTGGGGGTTTCGATGCGCACGCCCAGCTGGCCGAAGATGCGCGCAGTGGCGCGGGTGTCCTCGCCTTCCAGGAAACCCTCGATATGCGAGGTGCCATCGGCCAGCGCGGCGAACATCACCGAGCGGTGAGAGACCGACTTGTCGCCGGGAATGGTCAGGCTGCCCTGCAGCGGCTGGCCCTTGCGGGCAATCCAGTGTTGCGCGTTGCTCATCGTTCGATCATTCCGTAAACGCCGGCAGCACCGGCGATGCATCAGGGGGCAGCGGCCGCAGCCGCCACAGCAGCACTCAGGGCACGGCCACCGGATAGGAACCCAGCACCTTGATCTGTGCCGAGTGCGCTTCCAGTTCGGCCAGCGCGGCCTGCATCGGCGCGTCGTCGATATGGCCGGCCAGGTCGATGAAGAAGCCGTATTCCCACTTGCCGTGGTGCGACGGGCGCGACTCGATGCGGTTCATGCTGATGCCGTGGCGGGCGAACGGGCTGAGCACGTCGAACAGCGCACCGGGCTTGTCATGGATGAACACCAGCACCGAGGTGCGGTCATGGCCGGAGGTCGGGAAGATGTTGCGGCCCACCACCAGGAATCGCGTGGTGTTGTCGGCATCGTTCTGGATCGGCTTGGTGACCACCTTCTTCAGGCCGTACACATGGCCGGCACTCTCGCCACCGATGGCCGCTGCGTCGTCGGCGTTGCGCGCACGGCGCGCGCCTTCGGCGTTGCTCGACACCGGAATCTTCTCGGCCTTGGGCAGGTTGGCGCGCAGCCACGCCGAGGTCTGCATGAACGACTGCGGATGCGCGTAGATGCGCTCGATGTCCTCGATGCGGCCGCTGCGCGACATCAGGTACTGCTGCACACGCAGTTCCACTTCGCCACAGATCTTCAGGTTGGAGGTCAGGAACATGTCCAGGGTGATCTGGATGGTGCCCTGCCCCGAATTTTCCACCGGCACCACGCCGAAATCGGCGTTGCCCGCTTCCACTTCCTGGAACACTTCCTCGATGCTGGCCATCGGCAGGCCCAGCGCCGAGCGGCCGAAGTGCTTGAGCACGGCCTGCTGGCTGAAGGTGCCTTCCGGGCCGAGGTAGCCGATCTTCAGCGGCTCCTGCTGGGCCAGGCAGGCCGACATGATTTCGCGGTAGACGTGCACCAGCAGCTCGTCGCTGAGCGGGCCTTCGTTGCGGTCCACCACCATGCGCAGCACCTGCGCTTCGCGCTCGGGGCGGTAGTAGTCGACTGCGGCGGCGAGCTTGCCCTTGGCCTTGCCGACCTGGTGGGCGAAGCGCGCGCGCTCGGCGATCAGGTTCTGGATGTCGCGGTCGATCTGGTCGATCTTCGAGCGCACATCGGCCAGCGCCAGCGGCGCCAGGGTGGGTGCCGGGTTCGACGCGGCCTTGGCCTTGCCCTTCGCCTTGGTGGGCGCGCTGTCCTTGGCCGGTTCAGCCTTCTTCGGCGCCTTCTTGCTGGATTTGCTGCTTGCCATCGGAGTTCCTTGTTGCGGGGCACGCACCCGACGGTGCGCGCCGTTCATTGCTCAGCCGTGACGCTGCTGGAAATCGGCCATGAAGGCGACCAGCGCCTCGGCCCCGGCCAGCGGCATGGCGTTGTACAGCGAGGCGCGGATGCCACCCACCACCTTGTGGCCCTTCAGCGCCAGCAGGCCAGCGGCCTTGGCTTCGGCGACGAAGCGAGCATCAAGCTCGGCATCGGGGAGGAAGAACGGGATGTTCATCCGCGAACGGGCCGCGTGTGCGACCTCGTTGCGGTAGAAGCCGCCGGAGCCGTCGATGGCGCCGTACACCAGCGCTGCCTTGGCGGCATTGCGCTTGGCGAACTCGGCCACGCCGCCCTCGGCCAGCATCCACTTGAACACCAGGCCGGCCAGATACCAGTTCCAGGTCGGCGGGGTGTTGAGCATCGAGTCGCGAGCGACGTGCGAGCGGTAATCAAAGATGTCCGCACGCGGCTGGCCGCTGCGCTCGAGCAGATCGCGGCGGATGATCATCACCGCGATGCCGACCGGGCCCAGGTTCTTCTGCGCGCCGGCGTAGATCACGCCATAGCGGCGCACGTCCAGCGGCTCACTGGCGATGGACGAGCTGAAATCAGCGATCAGCGGGACGTTGCCGGTATCGGGCACATCACGGAATTCGATACCGTGGATGGTCTCGTTGGCGGTGATGTGCACGTAGGCGGCATCGGGCGACAGCTGCCAGCCGGCACGCGCCGGCAACTCGCGGTAGCCGTTGGCCTCGCTGCTGGCGGCAATGTTGACGTCGACGTAGACACCGGCCTGCTTGACCGCCGTCTTGCCCCAGTGGCCACTGACCACGTAATCGGCGCGCTGGCCCGGGGCGGCGAAGTTGAGCGGGATCAGCGCCTGCTGGGTGGTGGCACCACCGGACAGGAACAGCACCGCATAGTCTTCGGGGATATCGAGCAGGCGACGCAGGTCGGCCTCGGCCTCGGCGGCCACGGACATGAACTCCGCACCGCGATGGCTCATTTCCACGATCGAGGCACCGGTACCGTGCCAGTCCAGCATTTCCGCCTGCGCCTGGCGCAGGACCGATTCCGGCAAGGTTGCAGGGCCGGCACTGAAGTTGAACGCGCGCGTCATGTCACACCTGTGGGGCAAGACCCCTAGTATGCCGCAGTGCACCAGCCTTGCGGCCTTGTGCGGCAAGGGAAATTTGGTTTCATTGGAATCCATTGGCCGCCAGCAAGGCGCCGGTAGTCGCCAACCTTGGTCGGCGTACGCCGTCAGGCGTCATGCCCACCGAAGGAGCGTGCCGACCAAGGTCGGCACCTACCAGAGCGGATCCAGCGGACTCAGGCCAGCAGCATTGCCCCGGTAGTCGCCGACCTTGGTCGGCGTACGCCGTCAGGCGTCATCCCCGCCGAGGAGCGTGCCGACCAAGGTCGGCACCTACCAGAGCGGATCCAGCGGACTCAGACCAAGAGCAATGCCCCGGTAGTCGCCGACCTTGGTCGGCGTACGCCGTCAGGCGTCATCCCCGCCGAAGGAGCGTGCCGACCAAGGCCGGCACCTACCAGAGCGGACCCTATGGGTTCAGGTCAGCGCGCGCCGAACCAGAGCAGCAGGCTGAGCAGTGCGGCCAGCAGCAGCGCACTCACCAGCAGCCACGGCCAGCGCCGGACCTTGCGCGGCGCGGCCGGCAGCACCGGCGCCTGCTCGGCGTCCTGGCTGGACTCGTCTTCATCCGGCAGCGGGCGCCGGCGCGGGTCATGCGGCACTTCCAGCACGAACCGGTGCTGGCCATCGAACACCACCTGGTCGCCTGCCTGCAGCCAGCAGTGGCGCACGGCCACGCCGTTGACCCGTGTGCCATCGGCACTGCCCAGGTCACGCAGCAGCACGCGTTCGCCATGCACTTCCACGCGGGCGTGCTGTTCGGCGAAGGCCGGCTCATTGATCTCGATGTCAGCGTCGCCACCGCGGCCGATCAGGCGGGACCGCGACAGCGTGAAGCTGCGGCCATGGTGCAGGCCACCGACACCGCGCAGCAGGCGCTGCTGCTCATTGGTGCCGTCACCGCTGTTCGGTGCGGGGGCCTGCAGCAGGCTCTCCACCTCGCCCTGCAGGACCATTTCCACGCCGTCCACATACACCGCATCGCCCGCACGCAGCAGCGCCATGCGCCGCACCGGGCGACCGTTCACATGAATGCCGCGGATACCGTTGCCGACCTGCAGCCAGAGGCCGCGATCATCCACGCAGAACTGCGCCAGCAGCAGGGCACCGTGGCCGGCGTCGCCGAGCCTCACACTGCCATTGGCCTGGCGCACGATGCGTTGCACCCCGGGCCGCAGCGGCTGGTCGGGCTGTTGTTGTTGGCTGAAGTGAACAAGCAGGTTCTGCACGCGGCGCAGCCTAGCAGGTTGGTCGCCCACGAAGAAGAACCCACGATGAGTGCTTGGCGCGAAGGCCCTCGATGCGCACAATGCTCGCCCTCATTGATCATCCCCGCTTTGCGCCAGGAGCCTGCATGTCCACCATCGATGTCCGCCACGCCCACGCCCTGCCCGATGCACAGGCGCGCGCCGCGATCGAACAGGTCGCCGCCAAGCTGTCCGAGCGCTTCGGCCTGAAGTCGTCCTGGACTGCCGACGTACTGAATTTCTCCGGCAGCGGCGTGGACGGTGCGATCGAACTGCAGCCGGGCGCCGTGCGCGTCACGGCCAAGCTGGGCTTCCTGCTGTCGGCGATGAAGGGCATGGTCGAAGGCGAGATCCAGCGCGTTCTGAAGGAAAAGCTGGGCTGAACCCCGGCGGCGGCCATCACGGCCGTGCAACGCCAACGCGCGCTACTCTCGGGGCAGGCCCAACTCCCACGGGAAGTGCGATGAACCACTACGAGAACGACGACCGCCGCAACGACGACGCCTCTTTCGGTGACCAGGCCGAGCGCTTCTCGCGCAAGCTGAGTGACTCGGCGCAGCAGGTCTGGTTGGCCGGCCTGGGCGCTCTTGGCCGTGCACAGGCCGAAGGCAGCCGATTCTTCGACGGCCTGGTGAAGGAAGGCGAAGCCTGGGAAGCCCGCCGCCGTGAACGCAACAGCGAACAGGGCCCGGGCTGGCGCGACAACGTTGAAACGTCGCTGGACGAGGCCCGCGAGAAGGCTTCCGGTACCTGGAACAAGGTCGAAAAAGCGTTCGACGACCAGGTGCAGGGCGTACTCAAGCGCCTGCACGTGCCCACCGCCGACGAGGTGACTGCGCTGGAGGCGCGCATCGACGCACTGCAGGCACGCCTGGCCAAGCTGGAGAATCGCGACGCCTCGGGCGCTGATGCACCTGCACCGGGCAGCCATCAGTCGCCAGGCAGCGTGCCCTGACCGACCATTGTTGCAATGCAATAAATTTTGATTGACAATCGCGAGCAACCCGCCAATCGCTTCGGCTGCCGTTTGTTCCCTCCCCTCACGGCTTCAGGATTGGCGGGTTTTTCGTGCCTGCGGTATTCCGAATTGCGTGCTCCATCACGCTTCCTGTCAGGAACCTCCTGACTCAGCGGCACGGCGCGACCTTTACACTGTCGCCTTCGCATTCGCCCCTTCCGCGCACCTCCTGCATGCTCCCTTGGATCCTGGCCCTGCTGTCGGCCCTGCTTACCTGTTCCCTGGCTGTTGTCTATCTGTGGTGGATCAAGCGGCGGCAAAAGGAGATGCAACTCGGCCTGCAGGCCCTGGCGGGCATGCACTGGCGCGAGTTCTCGGTACTGGTCAAGCGCATGCTGCGCGAGCAGCGCGGCCTGCGCGAACTGGATGACCCGGGCGAGGAATCCCGTGAGCCCAGCAGCGATTTCCTGCTCAGCGACGGCCCCAACAGCTGGCTGGTCTCGTGCAAGCACGGCTTGGCCTATCGCATCGGCACCGCCGCGGTGAACGAACTGGGCGCGGCCGCGCGCCTGGCCGGCGCCCGCGGCGGCGTGCTGCTGACCGAAGGCCGGATGGAACGCGACGGCCGCAGCGCCGCCGAAAAGCAGGCCGTCGAGGTGCTGGACGGCCCGCGCCTGTGGCCGTTGCTGCAGCCCTATCTACCGGCGGAAATCGAAACCCGTGTGCGCGCCAGCGCCCGCCATGAAGCCCTGCGCCGCATTGCCATAGCCGCGCTCGCCGCGGTGACGCTGGGCCTGCTGGTGGGATTGAGCCTGCAAGGGCTGCATGTGCAGGACGCCCCGCCCGTTGCCGAGGTGGCGGTCGTCCCCGCGCCGGTTGCGCCTGCGGTTGAAGCGGCGCCCGAACCGGCGCCGGCCCCCGCCACCACGCCGCCGACCACGCTGCCTGCGCCGGCCACGCCCTCAACCGATGCGCACAGCAATTCCAACCCGGATGCCGCCACGCTGGAGCGCTTCCAGGCCGATCTGTCCCGTGCCTTGGCCGGCAAGCCCGGCATCGCCAGCGGTGTCTGGCTGACCCGGCAGACGCTGGCGATCAACCGCACCGGCGAGCTGGACGCGGTGTGGCCGCGGGTCTGCGAGGAAGTCCTGCACTACCCCGCCCTGCGCAACGTGCGCATCCAGCTCAACGCCCGCCCTGGCGTGGATGAGCCCGTACGCTGGCGGCAGTGCGCTACGTATTGATTGGGGTGTCTGTAGATCCACGCCATGCGTGGATGCCTCTGTAGCGTCGAGCCACGCTCGACTCATCGCGCATCGCGCGAACAGCAGCCGAGCATGGCTCGGCTCTACATGGCGCCTGCTCAGCCCAATGCCGCGAGATGGGCGATGTAACTGGAGCGCGATTCACCTGCCGCTCTGGCCTGCGCATCCAGCCTCGCCAGGATCCGGCGTGGCAGGCTGATATTGACCCGCTCGATGGTGTCGTCCAGCAGGGCCGGATCAATGCAGATGTACGCAAGAATCCAACGGATGTCCTTGGATGCCTCGGCGGCGATTTTCTGTGGCGCGGAAGGTGTCGGAATCGAGCGCCCGTCATCCAGGGCCGCATCAATCCAGGCGAGCGCAGCCTCCTCGGCAGCGCTGAGCGCATCCTCAAGCGTGTCGGCCGCCGAGAAGCACCCCGGCAGATCCGGAACGACCACACCCCACGCGGTGCGCTCATCGCCTGCCTCGATCAAGACTGGATATCGCATGGGCCCTCCTACGTCAGTCCTGCGAGCTTCCGCAACGCCTGCACCAGCCCTTCCCCAGATCCTTCCTAGGGTGAGGCACGGTGATGATGTGGGGGTGCTGCGGGTGCACGAATACATGATGGGATCCGCGAATCCGGCGACAGGTCCAACCTGCCGCCTCCAGATCCCGGATGAGGTCCCTGCTCTTCATGCGGGGACGATACACATCGTACACACGCCCCGACAGAGTTCAAGGCTACAGCGTGTCCCGAGCGGGGTCGACCCTACCTTGCCCCAGGCGCAAAGCGCGCCACCAGGTCCCAGGCGTCGCCGAGGAACACCTGACGCACACGGGTGATCGGCTGTTCGCCGCGCCAGGTGAGGCGCTCGATCACCAAGCACGCGGTGCCGGGCTTCACCTCCAGCAGCTTGGCGGTGGCGGTATCCGCGCCCCAGGCACTGATGCGGTGCTGGGCACGGGTCCACGAGACGTTCTGCAGCAGCCAGCTGCCCGGCGCGGTGGTACTGAAATCGACCTCCAGCACCTCGGGCACGCCCACCGGGCTGATCAGGCGATGCTCCAGCGCCAGCGGGCGGCCGTCGGCCAGGTGCAGGCAGCGCATCGCCAGCAGCATTTCGCTGCCGGCCAGCTCGACTTCACCGGCATTGCCGGCATCTGCAAGGCGCAGGTCGCGCTGCAGCAGGCGATACGCGTACTGATGGCCACGCGAACCCACTTCCATCGCGATATCGGGAATCTCCAGCGCCACCTGCTCCAGGTGCGGGGGCTGCCGCGCCACGAACGAACCAGCGCGGCGGCGACGCTCGATCATGCCGCTCTCGGCCAGCGCGGTCAGCACCTTGTTCACGGTCATCCGCGAGCAGCCGTACTGCTCCATCAGCTCGTGTTCGTACGGAATACGGAAGCCCGGCGCCCACTCTCCGCTGAGGATGCGGCTTTCCAGATCGCTGCGGATACGCTGGTTGAGCGTGGCGGACTTGCTGGCCTTCACGTGATGGGGTCTCGGTGGCGGGAGGCGATCAGCCCAGCACGCCACGCAGGGCGGCAGCGAAGGCGGTGGTGATCGCCTCGCGCTGCAGGTGGCGGCCGTCGGCCACGCACTGGCGGCCATGGCGCCAGACCGATCGCAGCGCGCCATTACGTGCGGCGAACACCCAGCTGTCAAGCCATGCGTCATCCTGCCGCGCCTGTAGCGCGGGGTGTGCGGCATCCAGCTCGACCAGGTCGGCACTGGCGCCAACCTGCAGCCCGGCGGCCACGCCCAACGCCTGTGCACCTCCGTGCAGCGCACCCTCGAACAGGAAGCGGCCGGTGCTGCGGGTGGCATCCGGGGCCAGCACATTGCGCCCGCGCAGGGTCAGGCGCTGACCGTACTCGAGCAGGCGCAGTTCTTCGGCCGCGTCGATCAGCACATTGGAATCGGAGCCGACACCGAAGCGCCCACCCTCGCGCGCGAACGCCTGCATCGGGAACAGGCCGTCGCCAAGGTTGGCTTCGGTGATCGGGCACAGGCCGGCCACCGCCTGGCTGGCCACGATGGCGGCGCGCTCATCGTCGGTGATGTGGGTGGCATGCACCAGGCACCAGCGCGCATCCACCGGCGCATGGTCGTACAGCCACTGCACCGGGCGCTGGCCGCTCCAGGCCAGGCAGGCCTCGACTTCGCGCACCTGCTCGGCGATATGGATGTGCACCGGGCCGTCGGTCAGCGGCAGCAAAGCACTCAATTCCTCGCCGGTGACTGCACGCAGGCTGTGCGGGGCAATGCCGAGCACCGCATCGGGCAGCGCGGCCAAAGACGGCTTCGCGGCGTCCAGCAGCTGCGCGAAGCCGTCCACGTCGTGGATCAGGCGTCGCTGTGCGGGGTTCGGTGCCGCTCCGCCGAAATCGGCATGCGCATAGAACACCGGCAGCAGGGTCAGCCCGATGCCGGTCTGGTCGGCCGCCGCCGCAATCCGCGCGCTCATCTCGGCACGGTTGGCATACGGCCGGCCGTCAGCATCATGGTGCAGGTAATGGAATTCGCCGACGCGGGTGAAGCCGCTTTCCAGCATTTCCATGTAGGCCTGGGCGGCGATGGCCTGCACCGCGTCCGGGCGCAGATGGGCCAGGAAGCGATACATCAGCTCGCGCCAGCTCCAGAAGCTGTCACCGTCGCCGCCGCCGATCTCGGTCAGCCCGGCCATGCCGCGCTGGAACGCATGGCTGTGCAGGTTGGGCAGGCCCGGCACCAGGATGCCGACGCGGGTATCGCCCGCCTGCGCGCCCTGCCCCGTACTGATCGCCGTGATGCGACCGTCCTGCACCTGCAGGCGGACATCGCGGGCCCAACCCTCGGCCAGCAGGGCGTGGGCGGCATGGAAACTGTGCGGGGAACGCGAATCGGACATGGCTGGACAACCCGAAATGGACGCCTATATTGTATAGACATATAAGCACAGCCGCGTTGTGGATGCCATGCACGTCGATACCCTCTGGTCCAACGTTCACCTGATCACCCTCGATGGCGAGGGGCTGGGTGTCATCCGCGATGGCGTGCTGGCCTGCGCCGACGGACGCATCGTCCACGTCGGCACCGCCGGCAGCGATGCCCACCTGCAACCGACCACCCGCATCGACGGCGAAGGCCGCTGGATCTCGCCGGGCCTGATCGACTGCCACACCCACCTGGTCTACGCCGGCAACCGCGCCAACGAGTTCGAGCAGCGCCTGCAGGGCGTCAGCTATGCCGACATCGCCCGTGCCGGCGGCGGCATCGTCTCCACCGTGCGCGCCACCCGCGCCGCCGCGCCGGAACAGCTGGCCCGCGAAAGCCGCCCACGGTTGCTGGCGATGCGCGCCGAGGGCGTGACCACCCTCGAGATCAAGTCCGGCTACGGCCTGACCCTGCGCGACGAACGCAAGCAGCTGCAGGTGGCGCGTGCGCTGGGCGAGGAATGCCGGGTCAATGTGGTGACCACCTTCCTCGGTGCGCACGCGATTCCGCCGGGCCGTGAAGCACAGGAGTACACCGACGAGGTGTGCAATGTGATGATCCCGGCCATCGCCGCCGAAGGCCTGGCCGAAGCAGTGGATGTGTTCTGCGAGAACATCGCCTTCTCGCCGGCGCAGGCACGGCAGGTTTTCGAAGCCGCGCACACACACGGACTGGCGATCAAGATCCACGCCGAGCAGCTGAGCAACCAGCATGGCGCCGAACTGGCCGCCAGCTTCGGTGCCCTCTCGGCCGACCATATCGAACACTTGGACGATGCCGGCATCGCCGCGATGGCCGCGGCCGGTACCGTGGCGGTGCTGCTGCCCGGCGCCTTCTATTTCACTCGCGATACCACGCTGCCGCCGATCGCCGCGCTGCGTGCGGCCGGCGTGCCGCTGGCGCTGGCCACCGACAGCAACCCGGGCACCTCGCCGCTGACCAGCCCGCTGCTGGCGATGAACATGGGCGCCACCCTGTTCCGCCTGACCGTGGACGAATGCATCGCCGGCTTCACCCGTGAGGCGGCGCGCGCATTGGGCCGTGGCGATCGCGTCGGTCGCCTCGCCATCGGCATGGACTGCGACCTGGCGATCTGGGACATCGACGCCCCCGCCGACCTGGTCTATCGCATTGGATTCAACCCGCTGCACGCGCGCGTGGTGCGCGGACAGCCCGACCTGCCTGCCTCCTGGAGCAACACATGAGCAACACCCTGGTTCTTCGCCCCGGCCATGTCACCCTCGCCCAGTGGCGGCAGGCCTATCGCGGTGCGCCGCTTGCACTGGACCCGGCCGCGCTGCCGGTGGTGCGTGCCAGTGCGGCGACCGTGGCTGCCATCGTCGCCAAGGGCGCGCCGGTCTATGGCATCAACACCGGCTTCGGCAAGCTGGCCAGCGTGCGCATCGAGCGCGAGGACCTGGCCACCCTGCAGCGGAACATCGTGCTCTCGCACGCTGCCGGTGTGGGCGAGCCGATGCCCGCCAGCGTGGTGCGCCTGATGATGGCGCTGAAGCTGGTCAGCCTGGCGCAGGGTGCTTCGGGCATCCGCGAGGAAACCCTGCTGCTGCTGGAAGCAATGCTGGTCAAGGGCGTGCTGCCGGTGGTGCCCGCACAGGGCTCGGTGGGTGCCTCGGGTGACCTGGCGCCGCTCTCGCACCTGGCCAGCGTGATGCTGGGCGTGGGTGAAGCCTTTATCGGTGACGAACGCCTGCCGGCAACCGACGCACTGGCACGTGCCGGCCTGCAGCCGATCGAGCTGGGCGCGAAGGAAGGCCTGGCGCTGCTCAACGGCACCCAGTTCTCCACCGCCTATGCGCTGGCCGGCCTGTTCGAGATCGAAACCGTCTTCCAGGCCGCGTTGGTCACCGGCGCGCTGTCGGTGGAAGCGGCCAAGGGCTCGGATACCCCGTTCGACCCGCGCATCCATGCCATCCGCGGCCAGCGCGGGCAGATCGCCACGGCCGCCACCCTGCGCACGTTGATGCAGGGCTCGGACATCCGCGAATCGCACCGCGACAACGACGTACGCGTGCAGGACCCGTACTGCCTGCGCTGCCAGCCGCAGGTGATGGGCGCGGCGCTGGACATCCTGCGCCAGGCCGCGACCACGCTGGAAATCGAAGCCAACGGCGTGTCCGACAATCCGCTGGTGTTCACCGATACCGGCGAAGCACTGTCCGGCGGCAACTTCCACGCCGAGCCGGTCGCCTTCGCCGCCGACATGCTGGCGATGGCGGTGTGCGAGATCGGTTCGATCAGCGAGCGCCGCCTGGCGATGCTGGTCGACCCGGCGCTGTCCGGCCTGCCGGCGTTCCTGACCCCACGCCCGGGCCTGAATTCCGGCTTCATGATTCCGCAGGTCACCGCCGCCGCGCTGGTCTCGGAAAACAAGCAGCGCGCCTACCCGGCCAGCGTCGATTCGATCCCGACCTCGGCCAATCAGGAAGACCATGTGTCGATGGCCGCACACGGTGCGCGCCGCCTGATGCAGATGGCCGAGAACGCCGCCAACGTGATCGGCATCGAGCTGCTGGCCGCTGCGCAGGGCTGCGACTTCCACGCGCCACTGCGCTCCAGCACCGCGCTGGAAGCCGTGCGCGCCACCCTGCGCGCGCAGGTGCCGACGCTGGAAGAAGACCGCTACTTCCATCCGGACATGGTGACCGCCACGAACCTGGTGCGCAGTGGCGCGCTGGCGCAGGGTTTGGCGGAGCTGCTGCCGACTGTGGAACCGCAGGCATGAATGTCCATCCCGAATGGCTGACGGTGCACGAAGGCGATGCCCCGCTGATCGTCAGCTTCCCGCATACCGGCAGCGAGCTGCCGCACGACCTGATCGGCGACTACCACTCGCCGTGGCTGGCCCGCCGCGACGCCGACTGGTGGGTGCACGAACTGTACGACTTCGTGCGCGGCATGGGCGCGACCACGGTGCGCTCGGCGATCTCGCGCTCGGTGATCGACCTCAACCGCGATCCCAGCGGCGTGTCGCTGTACCCCGGCCAGAACACCACCGGCCTGTGTCCGCTGACCACCTTCGACAACCAGCCGCTGTACCACGCCGGGCGCGAACCGGATGACGCGGAAATCGCCCGTCGCTGCGACACGTATTTCCTGCCTTACCACGATGCGCTGGCTTCGCAGATCACGCGCCTGCGTGAACGCCACGGCACCGTGGTGGTGTACGACGCGCATTCGATCCGCTCGCATATCCCGCACCTGTTCGACGGCGAGCTGCCGCAGTTCAACCTGGGCACCGCCGGTCCCTCCGGTGCTCCGGACACCTCCTGCGACAACGCGCTGAGCGATGTGGTGGAGAACCTGCTGAAGATCAGTGGCATGAGCCAGGTGCGTAACGGCCGCTTCAAGGGCGGCTGGATCACCCGCCACTACAGCAACGTCGCCGGCGGCGTGCACAGCCTGCAGATGGAGCTGGCCTGCCGCGGCTACATGCACGAACCCCTGCCGGACGAGGTGGACGAACACAGCTGGCCCACCCCGCTCGACCCCGACCACGCCGCACCGCTGCGCCACACCCTGGCGCAGGTGCTCAACGCCTGCCTTGAATTCGCTACGAACCGGAGCGCCGCATGACCCGCAACGACCCGTCCCGCACCATCGCCGCGCCGACCGGCACCACGCTGAACGCCAAGAGCTGGCTGACCGAAGCGCCGCTGCGCATGCTGATGAACAACCTGCACCCGGACGTGGCCGAGCGCCCGCAGGAACTGGTGGTGTACGGCGGCATCGGCCGCGCCGCGCGCGACTGGGAGAGCTTCGACGCCATCGTCGAAACCCTCAAGCGCCTGGACGATGACCAGACCCTGCTGGTGCAGTCGGGCAAGCCGGTGGGCGTGTTCCGCACCCACGCCGATGCGCCGCGCGTGCTGATCGCCAATTCCAACCTGGTGCCGCGCTGGGCCAACTGGGACCACTTCAACGAGCTGGATAAAAAGGGCCTGGCCATGTACGGCCAGATGACCGCCGGCAGCTGGATCTACATCGGCGCGCAGGGCATCGTACAGGGCACCTACGAGACCTTCGTGGAAATGGGACGCCAGCACTTCGGTGGCGACCTGACCGGGAAGTGGCTGTTCACCGGCGGCCTGGGCGGCATGGGTGGCGCGCAGCCGCTGGCTGCCGTAATGGCCGGCGCGTCCTGCCTGGCCGTCGAGTGCCGCAAGAGCAGCATCGACATGCGCCTGCGCACCGGCTACTTGGATACCTGGACCGACAACCTGGACGAAGCGCTGCGGCTGATCGATGAATCGTGCAAGGCCGGTACGCCGAAGTCGGTGGGCCTGCTCGGCAACGTCGCCGACGTACTGGCTGAACTGCTCAAGCGCGGCGTGAAGCCGGACCTGCTGACCGATCAGACCTCCGCGCACGACCCGGTGAACGGCTACCTGCCGCAGGGCTGGACGGTCGAGCAGTGGGATGAGAAACGTGTCTCCGCGCCCAAGGAAGTGGAGAAAGCCGCGCGCGCGTCGATGGCCAACCACATCCGCGCCATGCTTGGCTTCCACGCGCTGGGCGTGCCGACCGTGGACTACGGCAACAACCTGCGGCAGATGGCACTGGAGGAAGGCGTGGCCAATGCCTTCGACTTCCCCGGTTTCGTGCCGGCCTACATCCGCCCGCTGTTCTGCCGCGGCATCGGCCCGTTCCGCTGGGCCGCACTGAGCGGCGATCCGGAAGACATCGCCAAGACCGATGCCAAGGTGAAGGAACTGATTCCGGACAACCCGCACCTGCACCGCTGGCTGGACATGGCTGCCGAGAAGATCAAGTTCCAGGGCCTGCCCGCGCGCATCTGCTGGGTGGGTCTGGGTGACCGCGATCGCCTCGGCCTGGCCTTCAACGAGATGGTGGCCAACGGCGAGCTGAAGGCGCCGGTGGTGATCGGCCGCGACCACCTGGACAGCGGCAGCGTTGCCTCGCCGAACCGCGAAACCGAAGCGATGGCCGACGGTTCCGATGCCGTGTCCGACTGGCCGCTGCTGAACGCCCTGCTCAACACCGCCAGCGGCGCCACCTGGGTGTCGCTGCACCATGGCGGCGGCGTCGGCATGGGCTTCTCGCAGCACGCCGGCATGGTGATCGTCTGCGACGGCACCGAAGCGGCGGCCAAACGGATTGGCCGCGTGCTGTGGAACGACCCCGCGACCGGCGTGATGCGCCATGCCGATGCGGGCTATGAGATCGCAATCGACTGCGCGAAGGAAAAGGGACTGGATCTGCCGGGCATCCTCGGCTGATCGCAGGGGTGCCGGCCAGCGGCCAGCACTACCGGAAGGCACCTGTAGAGCCGAGCCATGCTCGGCTCAATGCTTCCAGGGAAGGCAGCCGAGCATGGGCTCGGCTCTACATGATTGGGTCCTTCGGATCACTTCCGGGCCAGCGGTTTCACATTGTTCGCATAGCGTGGAAACGCAGGCGCGGCGAACTCCCTCAGCATGTGCAGGTGCGGCTGAAGCTTGAACCTGCGCAGATTGCCAATGGCTACTTCGCCGCCGCAAACCAGCGCTGGCTCAAAGCCATACATCTCATCCGCCATCAAGTGCCCGCAAGTGCTCACAACCCTGTCGAAAGGCAGCTCTTCGGCCCCATCCATCAGATCAAAGTCGTCAAGCTCCGCGCAAGCGAAGAATGCCTTGATGCCACCCTCCTGCCGTGCGAGAGACTTGGGTCTCAAACAGTTCTGAAGAGCAAATACTTCACTGCGGATCGGATCGATGCTCACGCCAGCGCCTGATGCTTCGCCGCACAGGTAGAGCCGTCCAAACCCGCTTCTGGCAAACACATGGTAGGTATCGATCAGGGGAAATGGCGTACCAGACAACCACATGTGCATCAGGCCTTCGTAGTCCTCGGGATTCACCGTCCACAGCCGTCCATTGCCATAGTTCGCCCATCCATCCCGACGCCAATAGCTCAAGAGCGAATCAGGCAAGATGCCCGCCCACTTGGAGAACGCGGTCTCTGGCACCGGATCGTGTTCAGTTGCCTCACCGAAGCTCTCGATGAAGAGCGCGAAATCTTCATCATCTTCCATTGTCCCTCCCATCTTGGACTGTTTCGTCGGCGTGGACTGAGGCGCTCTTATATCTGGTGCTTCATCAGATTCTAAGAGCTGTTTACGACAGACCATTGGAAATTCATTCATTCACATTGCCGCCAGCCCCGCTTGACCCGCTCTCCCGCCGTGACCAACATGCGCCATCACCGCTGACGGATCACCGCGATGTACCGCACCCTTGCTGCCGCATTGCTCTGTGCCCTGTTCGCCGTTCCGATCGCTTCTGCACGTGGCGCTCCCGGCACTCTCTCTGCTCAGCTCGACACCCAACTGCAGGCCAACCGCGAGCGCTACGGCATCGCCGGCCAGGCGGTACTGGTCGCACACAATGGCCAAGTGCTCTACCAGGGCGCCAGCGGCGAGCGCGACCCGGCCACGCATGCACCGGCCACCGTCGATACCATCTTCGCCGCGCAGTCGATGGCCAAGCTGCTGACCAGCACGCTGGTGATGCAACTGGTGGATCAGGGCAAGGTGGATCTGGATGCCCCGGCCAGTCGCTATGTGCCGGACCTGCCATCAGCATGGCAGACCATTCACGTACGCGATTTCCTCAACCACAGCTCGGGTATCGGCGAGTATTACGACCGGGTGGACAACCGCTGGGTGAGCAAGGGCTACACCGGAGTGGCGCCGGACCTTGCAGCAGCGCTGAAGGTGGCCGGCGCGACACCGATGCAGTTTGTCACCGGCAGCCGCGTGCAGTACACCCAGGCCAACTACCTGGTGCTGACCGCCTTGCTGGAAGCGCATTACCGCAAGCCCTACCCGGCCATCGCGCGCGAACGCATCCTGCTGCCATTGAAGATGACCAGTACCTCGTGGGGCATCACCAGCGTGCCGGCGCAGCGCGCGGCGGTGCCGTACATCGGCAAAGACGGCGCATTGCAGCCGGCCAATGAAGCCCCCTGGCCGAACTACGGTTGGGGACACGCCGACCTGCAGACCACCGTGGGCGACATGAACCGTTTCCTGCAGGCGCTGGCGACCGGCAAGCTGCTGCGCACGGCGACCCTGGAAAAACTCTGGCAGCCGCAGAAACTGGCCGGCGGTGGCAGCAATTTCTTCTCCACCGGTTGGGATACCACCCGCAGCGACGGCTACACCCAGGTCGGCCACGATGGCGGCACCCGTGTACGTGCGCGGCTGGCCTACAAGGGCACGCTGGCCAACGGCTACTGGGTGTTCGTGTACCTGACCAACGGCAGCGCACGCAATGTCTGGTCGAGCACGCTGGTGGAGAGCACGATGGCGGTCGCCGCACCGCGGGAGTTCCCGCATGCGGTGCTGTCCGAGCGGCTGATCGCGTATGCGCTGGATGACAGTGAGGATGCGGCAGAAGCAGTGCATCGCTGGCTGCGCGACAGCAATAAGGTTGCTGCCAGCGAACTGGAACGCGCGATCAATGCCGATGCGTACGCGGTCCGCGAAAGCCTCGGGGCACGCAAGGCGGTGAAGGTGTTCGCTCTCAATACCGAGCTGTATCCGAATTCGGCCAATGCGTGGGACAGCCTCGCGGAATGCCACGCCGCGCTGGGTGAGAGGGAAACGGCTGACCGGCTGTATGCAAAGGCCAAGGCGCTGGCGAAGCCGGCTCTGTAGAGTCGAGCCGTGCTCGACTCCGGGACACAGAGGCAGTCGAGCAAGGCTCGACTCTACAGAAAGCGAAAGACAGTCGAGCAAGCTCGACTCTACAAGGAGCGCGGGCGGCCATACGCCGCCGATGGGTGACGTGACGTCGCCGACCTGTTAACTTGCGCGCCACTTTCGTGGTTTACAGTATTCCCGCATGTCGCTCTCGTCGTACCGCCCCGCCCCGTCGCTGTTGTTCCTGGCCGTTTCTCTTGGCCTCTCCTCCACCGCCGCTGCGGCCCCGCAGGCCACCACGCTGGATGCGGTGCAGGTCACCGCCGCCGATGCCAGCGCCCAGGCGCGCGAGGCGCTGAAGCGCGTACCCGGCGCCAGCAACGTCATCGACGTGGCCAAGGCGGACAGCCGGCTGTCCAGCAGTGCCGATGTGCTGGCCTACCAGCCGGGCATCAGCGCGCAGTCGCCGGGCAACGAAGGCACCAAGATTTCGATCCGTGGCTCAGGCATCAACCGGGGCCCGGGCGCGCATGCCTCGGGTATTGCGGTGTCGATCGACGGCCTGCCACTGACCGGCCCGGGCGGCACGCCCTACGAGCTGCTGGAATCGCTGTGGCTGTCCCGCGTGGAAGTACTGCGCGGCGCCAACGGTTTCGAGCGTGGCGCGCTGGCACTGGGCGGTGCCATCGACTACATCAGCCGCAGCGGCCGTGATTCGGCGGGCGTGCAGCTGCACTACGAAGCCGGCAGCCGTGGCTACCAGAAGCGCGGCATCAGCTGGGGCGGCGTCAGTGGCGATGTCGATTACTTCCTGGCCTACACCGATACCGAGTTCGATGGCTATCAGCGCCATGCGCGCGGCGACGGCAAGGGCGCGATGGCCAACATCGGCTGGCAGATCACGCCCGACCTGCAGACACGCTTCTTCGTGCGCTACCGCGAAACCAATCACGAAACACCCGGTCGCCTGACCCGCGATCAGATCCGCAATGACCCGCACGCGGCGAACCCAGCCAACCTGGCCATCGATGCACGTCGCCCGCAGCCCGGCAGCACGTGGGTGGGCAACGTCACCACGCTGCAGATCGATGAGGATTCCTCGCTGCAGGCGGGACTGGTCTATCACAAGTACCCGATGGACTTGAACGAGAGCCTGTACCGCCAGCAGCTGGACTACGCCAACCTCAACGCCACACTGGACTACCGCCACCGCCACCGGCTGTTCGGCCTGGACAGCGAAACCACGGTCGGCCTGCGCGTCACCCACGATCTGGACGCCGATGTGCGCGAGTCGCTGCGTTTTGCCAGCAACGGCTATGCCACCGGCACGCGCACGCGTGACTTCCGCCACCACGGCACCGACAGCACGCTGCACGTTGGCAATACCCTCACCTTCAATGACCGCCTGCGCATGCAGACCGGGCTGGCACTGATCAACACCCGTCGGAATGTACAGGTGACCTGGCCGAGCAGCGGCGGCCGCCTGCGCGACCACGACTGGGACTACGCGCCGCGACTGGGCTTCACCTGGCAGCACAGCGCCCAGACCCAGTGGTTCGGCAACCTCAGCCGTTCGGTGGAGGCGCCGCACCCGTGGTCGATGATCTGGGGCTCGAACCAGTACTTCGGGCCGGGCAATGGCCCGTCTACCGGCCGCCAACGCGCGCCGGTGCCGATGCAGAACCAGACCGCCACAACGCTGGAACTGGGCGCGCGCGGTGACGCGGCGCTGGGTCGCTGGGAACTGACCGGCTACTACGCGCACGTAAACCACGAACTGCTGAGCGTCGAACTGCAACCGGTGCCGAACCTGTTCATCGCCGAGAACAACGCCAGCCCCACCGTTCACCGCGGCATCGAAGCCGGGTTGGACAGCACCCTGTGGCAGGCTGCGCCGGGCCGCCTGTCGCTGCGCCAGGCGTACACCTTCAGTGACTTCCGCTATCGCCACGATGCGCGTTTCGGCAGCAACCGCCTGCCCGGCCTGCCGCGCCACGCTTACCAGGCCGAGCTGCGCTTCGATCACGCGTCCGGCCTGTACGCTGCGCTCAATACCGAATACGCCTCGCGCATCGCCGTCGACTACGCCAACAGCTACTGGGCCGACAGCCATGTGATCTTCGGCAGCCGCATCGGCTACGACGCACCCGGCGGTCGCTGGCAGGCCTGGGCGGAGATGCGCAACATCGGCAACCGCCACTACGCCGCCACGGTCACGCCAGGCTACAACGATGCCGGCAAGGATATTGCCCGCTCGACGCCGGGCGAAGGCCGTGGCATCTACGCTGGTGTGCGTTTGCGCTTTGACTGATGACCGCAGGCGGCGCCGGGTGTGATCCAGCGCCGCCGTTTCAATGTCAGCTGATGCGCCACGCCGGCAGGCGCTCGCTGCGTTTCCAGATGGAAGGCGCGAAGCCGATCAGCACCATCGCCGCCAGCCACTTCGGTGAGGTAGTGAGCAGTGTCGATGTGAGCGAGCCATCGACGGGGGCGGCCATTTCCTGCCACGGGTTGTAGCCCAGGTAGACGACGCTGCCAGCCCACCACAGCAACGCCACACCGACACCCACCAGCAACAGGGCCAGCGTGCGGCAGGTCCATCGTTGCGAGGTGGTGCCCCATTCGCGGGATACCGCCACCAGCAGGCCCACCACCAGCAGCGAAATCAGGGCCACCAGGCCGATATCGACCTTGGGCCCAATACGCTCATAAGTGCAGGTGCGGCATTGCGCCTCTTCCGCGGCAGTAGCGGCTTCGGCGCCATCGGCCTGCCCGGCTGCAGGCTGTGCCAGTGCTGCAAACGGCAACAACACAGCCAGCAGCGTCACCATGATCCAACGAAACAACATCCTGTTCCTGCGTGCAGCGACATCCATGCGCTCTTCCTCGTCAGTGGTTGTACGTCCAGGGCCGCAGTACGCGGCCGTCCCATACGCCGCCCAGACCCCGTTCCGGGGGTTCGGCCATCCAGCGTCCTTGTTCCCGATGCAGTACGACAAGCTCCCGGTAGACGAAATCGTCGGAACACGAATCCCAGGCGACCGCGATCATAGCCCACTGCCCATCGACGCTGAAAACGGGCCGGGTCAGATAGACGACGTGGTCGTATGTCCGAGTCGGCCGATGCACCGTTGTCCCGCACCCCTGCTCCCGCAGCGCTCGAAGCCTCGCGCTGTCCATCCGCTGCGCACCGGCCAATGCGGCCGCAGGCACTGGCGTGGAACGGCGATTGGCGGGAACCAGGTCCGCCTGCAGCTGCAACCGCAGCGCATGGATGTCCGGCGGCCACCAATCGTCCAGCGGCAGGACCAGATCGTCCACCTCCTGGCAGGTGGAGGCACTGCTGCCTGGCCAGCAATAGGGCAAGGTCTGCTCCATCACGTAGATGTCCTCCCCCACCGGGTCGGTCAACTGTGGCTGCTCCTGCGGGCGCCATCGATCGACGCGCGTGGACGGCGTCTGCGGTGCGGTGGGCACCTCGCTCAGCGGCGATGGCAGAACTGGTGTTGGCTGCGGCTCTGGCGGGGGTGGAGGGGGGAAAGGCGGCCTCTGCCGGATCGCCAGCGCCATCGCCTCCGCCTGCATCTGCGCCGTTCCCAGGTTGACCAATGGCGGACCGATCGCCTGCTGCCACCTCGGGCGCAGGCTGCAGACTCCGGCCATGAGAGCCAAAGCCGACAGCGCCGCCGCCAACGACGCAATGCGTCGCCAGACGATCCGTTGTTGGCAGTCACGGTCCGGCTTGAACGAGGTATCTGTCATCACGACTCCGGCAACGCGGGCCACAGGCCGTAGCCAAAGCTCATATAGCGGACAGGATTCACTCGAACACGCTCCCATCCGCCCTTGCTGCGGTGCAGAAGGTAGAGGGCGCGCATCGCCGTTCCTCCACTGCACAGATCCGAGGCGATCGATGCCATTGCCCAGTTCCCGTCCAGGCTGAACACAGGACGCTGCAGATAGACAACGCCCAGATCCGGATTGCCCCGGCCACCCGTGCATCCCTCGACGCCGCGTGCGCGCCGTTGCTGAAGCTCGTCCCACGTCATCCGTTGCGCTCGCACATGTGCAAGCTCAAACGCGAGGTCGGGTACGCGTACAGCCCGGCGGTTCGCAACCTGCAGCACCGCCTCCAGATGCTGCTGAAGTTGAAAGGACGCCGCACTGTCATCATCGCGCCACTCGACGACGCTGTGACGAACCTGGCAGACCGGGACGGGGTCTCCTTCACCGCAGGAAGGCGCAGTCCATTCCATCACTGCAAATGGCATGTCGGGTTCCCAGCCGCGCGGCTCGAAGTGTGCTGGCGCGACATCTGCCAGTGGCACCTCCGCGGTCGCGAACCCACTGTTGCCGGTCAGCATCGGGGAGGAGACTGCCTTCATTGGAATCGGTGGTACTGGCGGCTTTCCTGGCGGTGTCGGTCGCAGGTCGATGAGCTCTGCCATCACCTCGGCCTGCATCCGTGCCGTTCCCAGATTGATCGGAGGCGGGCTGACATCCTGCCGCCACTGCGGGCGCACGCTGGCCATCAGCGCTGCGCCAGCAGCCACGAACAGGACGACCGCTGTCGTCAGGATGCGCTTCCGTGCAATGCGCTGTCGCATGAAGCTCCTCGAAGAAATGAAGCAGGTTGGGATATCGGCCGGGAACGTGGCGCTACACTGCTTGAATGACCTGCAGCAGGTGGGTCGCTCCTGGAGCCAGCGTCTGCGCAAGCCAACCCAGCACAGCAAAGAACAGCAGCAGGCCGAGCAGCGGCCAGATCGTGTGCGTCACGCATACCCGCCACCATCCCTGCTCCCGCATGCCCTGCATGCGCCGGTACAGGCCTCCGGCAATGGCCGCGTCCACCAGCAGCTCAGCCATCAGCACTGGCGCCGACCACACCACCCACACGCTGGCCAGCAGAACGGTCGCCAGCAGCGCGACGAGGCCGAGGATCGCGAGCAACGGCAGGCCCGCTTCGTCTTCGGCCAGGCCGGTCAACGGCAGCTCACCGGCATCGTCGCCGTTGACCCGCGCCGACTCATTCCACGAAGCTGACGCGCCGCCACCTCCAGAACGGCCACCGACGCCGCTCCACGGTGATTCCACGGCACTTCCGCGAGGCGATGGGCTGCCACTGCCCACATCCGGCGACAGGCCATCCAGCACGTTGTCCCAGCGCCAGCGGATCCAGATCCACATCAGCAGCAGGAATACGCCATAGGCCAGCAGCACGGCCATCGGGTAGCGCAGCAGCATCGCGTCGATACCGGCCAGACGCAGCAGGTGCGAGGCGAGGAAACCGGCCGCACCGGTCAGGGCCACGATCAGCGCCATCTGCAGGCGCGGCCAGCCGAGCTGCTGCAGATGCTGCCGCGCGCGCACGACTTCACTGCCGCGATTAGCCGGCAGCTTCAATGGGCTGCGCGTAAAGAAACGGGTGCGTTTCATCGGCGCCGCTGGATGCCGCAGATCGTGCAGCGTGGAAGCTCGAAAACCTGATACTGCATGCGGACATCCTTGCCGGGCACGCGTAAGCGGTGGTGGGCGGATTCTACCGCGGGCAGGTCCGCTGTCCAGACGGCGGACCTATGCCATCGATCCTCAGCTGCGGTCGATGATCCGCACGATGCGACCGTCCTCAAAAGCGAACTCGCTGCGTCCCTGCAGGGCCAGTTCCGTGCCCGCACTGGGACCATCGGGAATGTCCTGCGCGAACACGCCACGCCAGCCGATCCTGGCCAGCGCCATGCCATCCTCGAAGGTCAACTCGAGCAACCGCTGCTCGCGCTCGCGGAACAACGGCGCCGATTGCCGTGCCAGTTCGCCGAAGGCATCGATGCCTTCGGTGACCATCGTCAGCTGGCTGCCGCTGTGGTTCTCGAATCGCACGTTATGCGCCAGCACCGCCAGCATGGCGTCGATGTCGAAGCGGTTGTAGGCCTGCAGGTAGTGCTCAATCAGGTGGCGGCAGTGCGATTCGTCCATGGCGGCGTCCAGTCAGGGCCTGCGCCGAGTCTCCCGCGACCGTGCCGCCGGATCAAGGCCGCGCGGCGGTTTTCAACAACTGCGCGGCCACCTGGTCGAACGGGGCGATGTCCTGCAGTGCGCGGCACATCGCCACCGCACCTTCCACGCTGGCGATCACCAGACTGGCCAGCCCACCCGCGGCGGCCGGATCGTGTCCGTCGGCGACGAACGCTGCGGCCAGATGGCCCTGCCAGCGCGCGAATACCTCTGCAGCTGCCGCGCGCGGCTGGCTGTGCACCGCGTCAACCGGCTCCTCCACCGCAGCGGCCAACACCGGGCAGCCGGCGCGGAAATCGGTGCGCAGCAGGCGCTCGCGCCACATCGTCAGGAACTGCTGCAGGCCCTGCACCGCCCCGCCCTTCAGCAGCTCCACCAGCAACGCTTCGACCTTGTCGCCGGCCATATGGGTGGCACGCGCCAACAGCTCCTGCTTGCCGCCGGGAAAGTGGTGATAGGTGGAGCCCAGCGGCGCCTCGGCAAGCTTGGTGACCTCACGGATGCTGGTGGCATTGAGGCCCACACGCGCCAGCATCTGTGCCGCAGCATCAATCACGCGTTGTGGCGCATCAGACGGGCGCGGGCTCACGGCAGGCTCCTTGCCAGGACAGTCGTCATAGATTAGCGTACCGGCGATTATATAACAGTCGTCATAACCATGAATCTCTGGTTCCGCCTGCTCCATCTGCTGCTGTGCAGCCTGTTCCGGCCCAAGCTGGAGGCCCCATTCGGGGTCTCGCGGCTGCAGTTCCGGGTACTGCCCAATGACCTGGACAGCAACCTGCACATGACCAACGGCCGCTACTGGAACATCTTCGACCTGGGCCGGCTGGACCTGATCCTGCGCATGGGCCTGGGACGGGTGGCGCTGCGCGAGAAGTGGGCACCGATCGTCGGCGCCGGCACCATCCAGTTCCGCCGCGAGCTGAAGCCATTCCAGCGCTTCACCCTGGAAACGCGGCTGGTCGGCTGGGTCGGCTCGCGCGGGATCATGGAGCAACGCGTACTGATCGGTACCGAGCAGAAGATCGCCACCCGTGCGCTGCTGGTCACCGGCATCTACGACCGCCGCGCACGGCAGTTCCTGGGTATGCCGAAGATGATGGAAGCGATCGGCGTGGTCGCCCCGCCGTCGCCGCCGCTCAGTGCGGCCGCCGAGGCGCTGCTGGCTGCCGATGCGGCGTTGAAACAGGACGACGCCTGAGCGCGCTGGATGTGCGCGCCATGCAGGTGCTGCCGCCTCAGTCCGGCAGCCGCAAAACTCCGACCACACCACAGGCGACGCCTGCCAGCAGGATCGAGTAGATCAACCACACCGGCCCACCCTGCGAATATCCGAAGATCACCCATGCCTCACGGATCGGACGGCGGGTCATCCAGGGAATCAGCAGCAGCGCCAACAGCGGCAGACCGCAACTCATGCCGGCTGCCAGCAGCAATGGAAGTGAATCTGTACTGGCGTAGTGACCCAACGGCCAGATCAACAGGCCGCTGATCAACCCGAGCAGGAAAAGCGCGTTTGCACTCCAGATGGAAGCGCGATGGCGGCGTCGCAGGTAGACCAGACTACGGCCGCGGTAGTGACTGGGAAGTCGACCGGCAGCTCGCCGTGCAATCATCGTGGCGATACTGCCGCCCACCAATCCACTCCATATGCCCGTATCCAGATCCATCTGTTCCCCCGACCATGTGTACCTGGAGCATCATGACATGACCTCCGGCGCGTCAACGCAACAGTGGACTACACCTTCGGCATGTTCTTGGTCACGCAATGGATGCCGCCACCGCCACCGGCGATGGCATCGATATCCACCTGCTCGATCACGCGGCCGGGATACATGTCTTCCAGTAGTTCGCGGCAGAATCCATCGGCTTCGTCGTCTCCGAACTGCGGCGCGACCACTGCGCCGTTGATCGGCAGGTAGTTGATGTAGCCCATCGCCAGATCGTCGTTGTCGCGCGTATGCACGTTGTCGCGTCCGTCCAGCGGCGGCGGCAGCGTATGCACCTGCAGGCGACGGCCATCGGCATCGGTGGCCCCGCGCAGGATCCGCAGATGCTCGCGGGTCAGGTCGTAATCGTAGGACTCCGGATCGTTGTCCAGATTGGCGATCACCACGCCCGGGCGTACGAAGCGCGCATAGAAGTCCACGTGCGCATCGGTGATGTCCTTGCCGGCGATGCCGGGCAGCCAGATCACCTTGCGCAGGCCCAGGTGATGCTTCAGCTCGGCCTCGATATCCGCGCGCGACCAGTCCGGATTGCGATTGCGGTTGACCCAGCAGCTTTCGGTGAGGATGGCCGTGCCATGGCCATCGACTTCGATGCCACCGCCCTCGCCCACCAGATCGCTTTCCAGCAGCGTCGCGCCAGTCACCTGCGCCAGCCACGGCGCCACCGCGCCATCGTTGCGCGCGCTCTGCTTGCCACCCCAGCCGTTGAAGTTGAAGTCGACCAGGCCCAGGCCGCCCTTGTCATCGGTGACGAAGCACCCACCATAGTCGCGCACCCAGATGTCATCCAGCGGCACCTCGAGGAACTCGATGTTGTCGCGGCCACAGCGATCCTGCGCCTGCTTCAACTGCGCCGGGCGGCACAGCACGCTGACCGGCTGGTGGCGCGCGATGGTACGGGCCAACCGCGCCACGGCGGTGTTCACCGCATCGGCTTGCGCGCCCCACACCCGCGGCTGCGCGGCGAAGGCAAGGAACACGCGTTCCTGTGGGCCGTGCTCGTCCGGCATGCGCCAAGTCCCCGCACCTGGCCCTGCTGCAGCCACGCGACCCGGCAGCCCGGCCAGGCCCAGAGCAGCCAGGCCGCCAAGGCCGGCGGCGCCCGCCAGCTGGGTGAGGAAGTGACGACGGTTGCTCATGACAGGCTCCATGGCCGGTGTGGGATGGGCGCTATGCTGCGCTTGCCGACACATAAGAACAAACGATAGATTCAGCCATCAATTGAACAGTTTTACTTATCTGAAATGCTCAAGCACTGGCCACCACTGAACGCGCTACGGGGGTTCGAGGCTGCGGCCCGGCTGGGCAGTTTCCACCGTGCGGCGGAGGAACTGCACCTGACCCAGTCGGCCATCAGCCAGCAGATCCGGGGTCTGGAAGCGTCGCTGCAGCAGCCGTTGTTCTTCCGGCAGGGCCGCAGCGTCACCCTCACCGATGCCGGCATCGACCTGCTGGAAACAACGCAGGCGCTGCTGCGGCAGCTGGCCAGCGGCATCCGCCGGCTCGATCAGTACCGCAAGCCCAATCAACTGATCGTCAACGCCAGCCCGGCCTTTGCTCGGCATTGGCTGGTGCCACGCCTGGCCAGCTTTCACCGGCTGCATCCCGACGCCGATCTGTGGCTGCTGACCAGCGAGGAAGCGCCGGACATGACCACGCAGACGCTGGACGTAGCGGTACGTGATGACCTCGACTCACAGGCGCAGTGCCAGCATCGCGTGCTGCTGCAGGATCGTCTCTATCCAGCCTGCCATCCGGCCCTGCTCGCCACACCGGCGCACGAACGCCTCACCCTGCATGGCGAGCGCGAGATGGACTGGAGCCAATGGCAGGTGCAGGGTGGCGCCGATGTCGGCCAGCGCCGCGAGGGAATGAATTTCTCCGAGCCCGGGCAGTTGCTGGATGCCGCGTGCCAAGGGCTGGGTATCGCCTTGGTCAGCGAGCTGCTGGCAGCCCGAGCCTGCGAACAAGGCCTGCTGCAACCATTGGATGATGCACGCGTGCGCGGCCCCCGCTGGAGTTGGCTGGTACATGAGGAGAGTGCAACCGATCCGCTGGTGATCAGTTTCTGCGAGTGGCTGCTGGCAAGCCTGCCCGGCGGAGCTACTTCTGCTGCAGCGCGCGCTTGACCGCCGCCTCGGCCAACGGCGCCATCACCGCATAGCCCTTCGCCGTAGGATGCACGCCGTCCTCCGCCAACTGCGGGACCAGTCCGCCGATCGCATTGGCCATCGGCGTGTAGTAGTCCAGATAGACCAGCTGCTGTGCATCGGCATAGCGCTTCAATGCCGTGTTCAATGCACGCACCTTGGGCGCAGGTGCTGTGCCCGGCAGCCACGGGTAATCGCTGACCGGCAGCACTGATGCCAGCACTACGGCGATGCCATGTGCACGGGCAAGGTCCACCATCGCGTGCAGGTTGTCTTCGATCATCGCCTGCGTGGATGGGCCGGTGTTGCCTGCAATGTCGTTGGTGCCGGCCAGGATCACCACCACCTGCGGCTTCAGTGCCAGCACGTCCTGCGGGAAACGCACCAGCATCTGCGCCGTGGTCTGGCCGCTGATGCCGCGGTTGAGCCAGCCCTTGCCGGGGAAGAAACCGGCACTGCCTTCCCTGCCCCAGCCCTCGGTGATGGAGTCACCGAAGAACACCACGCGCGGCTGGCCGGGCACCGCATCAGGTAGGCGCGCATTGGCATCACGATAGCGTTGCAGCTCCGGCCAATCGGCCAGGCGCTGCTGCATGAAGCGCACTTCGTCGGGGCGTAGCTGGTCGATGGGCGTCTGCAGCAGCGGGTTGACTGCGACGGCCTCAGCGGCGCCCAGCGGAGAAGCCAACGCGAGGCCCAACGCCACGACAGTGGCAGTGGCAGTGGCAGTGGCAAGCTCAACAGGTCCACGCATGCGGGTACTCCTGAAATCATCTTCAGCAGTCTAACGCCCCACCCTGTGCTCAGCGTGCAGCCGTACGCGCCGCCACACCCGTGACTTTCGCCGGCATCCACATACCCGGCGTCCAGCCGCTGGCGGCCAGGATCGCCTTCGGGTTGTCCTGCTGGATCAGCGCACGCACCGCGTCACGCTTGTCCTTGGCCTGCAGGTAATAGGCCTTGGCGATGCGGTATCCCACCCAGTACCCCAGGTCGTAAGGTTCCTGCGAGCCTGGCTTGTAGTTGTACAGCCACGGCGACAGATCGGTGCTGTCCAGATCCAGCGCGAACGCGCTTTCGATATGCACTTCCCGACCACGGGTCCAGGCCGCATGGCGCCCGTTCCCGACGTTGCCGGAAATCAGTTCGGCGATGAACTCAGCAATGCCCTCGCCCAACGAAACACGCAGCACCGTCGCATGCGGGTCGCCCGGCTCGAAGTCGGTCAGGCCGGTCTGCTGGATGTGCACGTACTCGTGCGCGATCACATGCACGAAGCGGTCCTGCACATTGGGATTCATGAAATCGGCTGCGCACAGCGCTTCCAGGCCGATGATCACGCCGCTTTTCGAGGTCAGCCCTACCGGACGACCGCGGCCGACGGCGATGGTCACCGGCGGAAACGCAGCCTGCGGATAGATGGCCTGCAGGTTGGAAAACACCTGCGTCAGACGTTGTTTCACCGCCGGCAGTTCGGCCAGGCAGCTTCGCCCCTGCACATACAGCTCCGGCTGGCTGGCGATGGACTCGGCAATGCGCTCGGGGGTGACCCGGCGTGCCTTGGCCAGCTCGGCCAGGCCCGCCGAACCCTCGGCCATGTAGCCACGCAACTGCGCAACGCTGGGTTTGCCACCTGCGTTGTCGTACAGCGCGTAGAAGCGGCTGACATCGTCAGTGACAATCTGCGGCCCGGCCGGTGCCGCCGCCGTGGCCATGCCAACCACCCCGGCACAGGCCAGGGCCAACAGGCCGCGCAGGATCATGGACATCGCTCCGTCCTTGGTGGAGTGCATGCGAAGCGCGCAATCTATCACTCCGGCCCGGCCGCCGCAGCAAGCAGATGCGGGCACCCCTGCGCTGTGCCAGACTCGCGTTGGCACCTGCCACGGAAGATAGAGCACCCCGCGATGATGATCGTTCCCGCCTACTGGGCCGAAGCCCGCCTGCAGGCCCGTTTCCGTGGCCGGCCGGTGGTGGTGCGCCGCTTCGGCTGGTCCGACGAAGGCCCTGCCGAGGCGCAGGTGCACGCCGACCGCCGCGCCAATGAAGCACTCAATGCCATCCTCGCCGGACAGGTGCTGCCGCGTCGCGAAGTGCGCAGCAACTACGGCGTGGAGGGCGTGCCGATCCGCGAGCAGATCGTGCTGCGCGACGGCGACGTCATCATCACCCGCAACAGCTATGGCGCACTGTGCCTCAACAGCCCGGACGTACTGTTCGCCGACATCGACCATGCGCAGCCGCCAGCCGGCTGCGTGATGCCGGCCATCGTTGCGGCGGTCGTGCTGCTTGCCGGCGCCGTCACCGGCACGCTGCTGTGGCATTGGCTGGTGGGACTGGTGCTGGGCGTGGCGGCGGTGGTTCTGGTCAATGCGGCATTGCTGATGCGCCGCAGGCAGCGGCTGGCCGCCGCCGGGGGCGCCGAGGGGTTGGCGCTGCGACGCGTGGAAGCCTTCAGCGAACAACACCCCCACTGGCATCTGCGCGCCTACCGGACGCCTGCGGGACTGCGCGTACTGGCGATGCATGCCACGTTCTCCCCGGAGGACGAGCAGCTGCAGGCATTCTTCAAGGCACTGGGCACCGATACCCTGTACGCGCGCATGTGCCGGCTGCAGCATTGCTTCCGTGCGCGACTGACACCGAAGCCGTGGCGCGTCGGCCTGAAGTACCGCATCCGCCCGCCAGTGGCCGCGTGGTCATCCGAACAGGCCAACAACCCGGACCGACTGGCCTGGATCGCCGAGTACGAAAAGAAGAGTGCGGGATTCGCTGCTTGCGCTTATCTGCGCAGCTTCGGCGATACCACCCGGGTGCATGCCAAGACCGAGCACGTGCGCGATCTGCATGACCGGATGTCGCACGCGCAGGACCGCCTACCGCTGGCGTGAGGGCGAATGCTCAGTCAGCGCTCCGCACGAACGGCTGCCCTGCCAGGGTAGTGCCCAGCCGCACCGCGATCTGTTGACCGTCCTTTTCGAAGGTCGTCGCACACTGCTTTCCGCCCTTCTGGCATCCGACTTCCGGAAAGCCCTCCAGCGACTCCGGCGCGCCCTGCGCAGGTTTCGCCTGCCAGCCTGCAGCATCCAGCAGGCGCTTGGCCTTGGCGTAAGGCATGCCGGCGACAATGCCCAATTGCGTCAGCTCAGCAGGAAACGACTGAGCATATGCCGTTGAAACCAGGGTCAACGACAACGTTGCAGCAAGGAGAATGGCTTTCATTGCACCGACCTGGAACGAGCGATCAGGTTCAGCCTAGACCATTTGCGTGGCATGCGAATGTGCCGGTAACAAGTCGTTACCGAGTCTCCACAGTTGATTGCAAAGCACGTGCATCTGTTTACATGCGAACAGCAGCCGAGCATGGCGCGGCTCTACAGGATGCAGGAAGGCCGCCCGAAGGCGGCCTCGTGCAAAGCAGTCGAGCTCGCTCGACGCTACTTGGCGTTCTTCACGTAGGTGTCGAACCAGTTCAGCATCTCCGACACCAGCTGCTCGTTGGACTCCAGCGCGGTGTACCAGTGCGGTTCGTTCGGCAGCATCACCAGGCGGGTAGTACCGCCGTTGCCACGAATGGCCTGGTACAGCTTGCGCGACTGGAACGGTTCGGTGCCCGGGTTGGCATCGTCCTCACCGTGCACCAGCAGCAGCGGCAGCTTGATCTTGTCGGCATAGAAGAACGGCGAGGCCTTCAGGTACACGTCCTGCGCCTGCCAGACCGAGCGGCGTTCGTTCTGGAAGCCGAACGGGGTGAAGGTCTTGTTGTACGAACCACTGGTCGCCACGCCGGCCTTGAACAGCTTGGTATGCGCGATCAGGTTGGCGGTCATCAGGCCACCGTGGCTGTGACCGGTCACGCCGATGCGGTTGCGGTCGACCACGCCCATGTCCACGGCCTTGTCCACCGCTGCCTTGGCGTCGGCTTCCAGCTGCTCCAGGTAGGTGTCGTAGGCGTTCTTCGGGTCACCCACGATCGGGAACGAGGCATTGTCGATGATCGCGTAGCCGGCCAGCAGCATCAGGCGGTACGGCTGCAGGCGGGTGAAGGTCTGCTGCGAACCGGACACCTGGCCGGCCTGCGCGGCATTGGCGAAGTCGGCCGGGTACGCGTACAGGATCGCCGGCACGCGCTGGCCTTCCTTGTAGCCCGGCGGCGTGTACAGGGTGAACGACAGGTCCACGCCGTCGGCACGCTTGTAGGTCACCAACTGCTTCTTGATCTGGCGCACTTCCGGGGTCGGGTCGACCAGCTTGGTCAGCGCGGTCGTGGTCGACGCGAACTGCGCCTCGCCGGCCTTCGCATCGGCCACTGCCTCCCCCTGCTGGCGGATGAAGGCGTTCGGCGGATCGATCACCGACTGGTGCCAGGTCAGGTAGCGCCCCTGCGTGTTGCTGAAGCCGAGGAACTGTTCGTAGGCGTCGGCACTGCTGCGGAACAGGCGCTCGCTCTTCAGGGTGCCCAGGTCCAGGCGGTCCAGGAACGGACGGTCGCCCTGCGGCGAAGCGCCACGGCCGCTGAGGAATACGTGGTTGCCCTCACGGCGCACGACCTGCGCGCCATTCGGCAGACGCGTGAACACGAGGTTGCCGGGATTGCCGTAGAGCTCATCGCTGGACATGTCCCACAGCAGGCGACCTTCCTTCTTCGGCTGGTCCACATCGACGATGCGGGTCTGCATCCAGTGGCGGTTCTCGTCGTTCTCGTACTGGAAGGCTACGGCCGGATCGGCGGTCCACGCAAACCCTTCAAAACGCTGCGCGGTACGGGTGATTTCGGTCGGCTTGCCGTTGAACGGGGCCTTCAGCATCAGCACGCGGTCACGGTGCGGCACGCTGACCTTCCAGTCGCCCTTGTCCAGCGCTTCGGCATAGACCAGGGTCGCCGGATCGGTGGCTCGCCAGTCGAAACCGCGCGGGCCTTCCGGTACGCCGTGCACCGGCACGCGATCCGCCAGCGGCAGGCTGGCGATCGACGTGCTGCGGCCATTGCTCACGTCCAGCACCGCCACATCATTGGCGAAGCGCTGATAGGTCACCGCATGTGAGTACGGCGCCTTGATCGACTCGGTCAGCACGTGCACGCCATCGGGCGCGGCGCTGACCTCGTTGAACAGCGCAGGCTGCCCCACCGGGCGCACGCTGCCCGCGGCGGTATCGACCACGGCCAGCTGCGAAGCGCCGTAGTAGGCGAACAGCTTTTCATCATGCACGCTGGTCAGGGTGTCGCGGGCTTCGTAGGTGCTGCTCTCGCCACTGCTGCCCAGCGATTCCTGCGCATCCGGACCGGTCGGCACGCCACCGTTGGACGGCGCCGGACCCTGATTGGCCGGCACCAGTTTCACCAGCAGGTTCTGGCTGCCGCCCAGCCACTGCACGGTGTAGCCGAAGATCGGGTTCAGCTGCACGTTCGGCACCTGCTTCACCTGGCCGGTGGCCGCATCGCCCACCCACAGCTGCACGCTGGTATCGACCGCATTCTGGAAGGCGAAGTGGCTGCCATCGGCCGACCACAGCGCGCCAGTGGCGCAGCCCTGCGGCAGGTTGACCTTGGTCTCCTTGCCGCTGCCGATATCGACCAGGGTGAAGTCGGCCACGCAGGCCGGAATACCGTAGCCGCCGGGGGTGTCATGCCGACTGCGGTTCTTCGGCTCCAGGCGAACGCCGGCCAGCTTCAGGTACGGCTGGGCGACGCGGCTGATCGACGGATAGGTCTGTGCGGTGGTCAGCAGCAGGCGCTGGCCGCCCGGGGCCACGTTCGGTGCTGGCGGCGGCGGTGCCTTCAGCACCTTGAGCAGGTGCTCCGGCGGCTTCGCGTAATCGGCAAGCGCCGGGCCAGCGGCCAGCAGGCCGACGGTGGCAACGGCAACGGCCGCTGCCAGAGAGGTTCGACGGATCAGCATCCTTATCCCCTGGGGTGTGAATGGGTACCCGGAATCGGGCATGGCCCCGAATCTAGCACCGCAGGAGTTGTCGTGAATGGGCCGGAAGGGCTAGTGGCCGGATGGGGCAAAGTGCAGCTCCGGGAGGTGCCGGGGAGCTGCCGGCACCTGCCAGGCATGGCCCGGCACTACTGCTGGGCGTGCAGGTCCCAGGCGGTGAGATAGTCCGGGTCGACCACGATCATGCCGCTGTTGCTCATCCGGTACTCTCCCGGCTGGGCCGGCAGGTACTGGTCGAGCATCGGAGGCAGGTAACGCTCGTGGCCATCGTTCTCGTCGGCCAGCACCACGCCTTCATCGGCACTGATGCGCAGCACCGTTCCCGCGTACTGCTCCAGTCCCTGCACCTGGCCGTCGCCGCCGTAGCGGGTCACCCCGACCAGCACCAGTTTTCCGATCATTTCCTCGACCTTGGCATCGTCCAAGGCCGGCAGCATTCGTTCGTATTGGTCGCTCATCGGTGCACCTCCAAAGCCTGCAGGATCATCATGGACAAGCCAGCCTCCGCGCTGCGAAGGCCATCGGGCAACGCAGAGGACAATCTGGCGGGCGTATGTCTGTATTGCAGGGCCGGCAAGAGCATGCCGGGACCGCATCGGGTGAACAGTGGCAGATGCTGTGGGTGGCGGCCATCCGTGCCGGCAAGGTGGCCGTATCAGACCAGGGTCAACACCACGCGTTGCATTGCATGCAGGGTAAAGCGTGACAGCTGCGCAGTTGTTGCATGACGGCCTCCTGTTGAAGGTCACACGCGAAGTTGATGCTCCATGGACCCGATGCTGACATCGCGCGCGGAATGGTCAAGTGAAGAATGCGCACCCGTTCACCTTTTGTAACGCATTCGGGTGCCTCGATTACGCTTAACCTCTGCTTCATCCGGCTGGCCCTAGGGTCAGCCTTCAATCTGCAAGGAACGCACATGCCCCGGTACGCATTCATACGACCGTGGACGCTCGCACTTTCAGCGGCCGCGCTCTGCGCCTGCGCACATGCCGCCGACCGCACGCCGACTTCTCAAGGAACCGACACCATGGCCCCCGCCGTATCCGAGACCACTTCGCCCTCCCCGCTCAATGCCGAGCAGTTGCTGCTGCGCCTGCTGGACCTGATCAAGGTCACGACCTCCACCCGCGAGCTCACCGCTGAGCGCCTGTCCGCAGCGATGCAGGCGCCGGCGCAGGTCTTCGGCCCCGGCCACTTCGGCTATGGCGGCACGCTGACACCGGAATGGGGCTATGGACTGGAAGTGCAGCGGGCCGGCACTGCCGACGCGCGGCTGGACCTGAACTTCATGGACACCAGCAGCGATCGCAAGGCCTCGGCTGCGGCAATCTGCCAGGTCGACTTCAATCACTTCGCTTCCGCACTGGATGCCGCCGGCTTCAAGCGCGAGACGGTGCGCGGCGAACACGGCCGGGTGATCTACGACCGCTTCGATCGACCGCAGCTGAGCATCAAGGTCGACACCATGCCCGAGAACCCTCACGCCCTCGGCGACGCCACGCATGCCTGCGTGCGTCTTGTCACCGTGCAGTAAGGGGAGCCATCAATGACGATCCTTTCCGCAGAAACGGAACGCCTGCTGGGCGAGTTCGCTGGCAAGACCGACGTCACCAGCGACCAGGTCGACAACCTGCGCAACGTCATCGCGGGCTCGCCCGTGCTGGCGAAGCAGGTGGACGCCGCCATCGCGGCAGGCTATCTGGAACGCTTCGAACTGTTGCCCGCCACAAGCAACGCGGGCGGCACCTACGAGACCGGCACGAAATCCATCAACCTGCCCGCCAACAGCTTGTCGACCCCGGCGGCGCCGGACAGGTTCGACGCGGCCGAGGTTGCCTTTGTGCTCGGTCACGAGATCCAGCACGGCTTCAACGATGCTGATGTCGAGCGCGCCTACGTGCAGTTCGAAGCCGACGTGGAGCAGGTCGCGGGCCGTACAACGAGTCATGATTACACCGAGGTCATCGGCACCCTGCTCGCGGCCAACCGCCGCGATGAGGCTTCTTCGAACATCGCAGGCTGGAATGCGCTGGTCAGCCAGGTACGTGCCAACAACCCGGACGCCACCCTGCGCGACCTGTATGAAGCCAGCACCCGCTCGACAGATGTCATCCAGTCGCGACCCGGCCCGCCGATCACCTATGCCCCGCACCCGGAGCTGACCCTCAATGCGGACCTGACCATCTCCCCCACCGCAGCCAACATCGAGGGAATGGCCAGGCACTATTACGATCAGGGCGTCAGCACCGGCCTCGGCCATCATGGGAATTCGGACTACCAGAATTTCTACGGCGCCCTGGCGATCGGACTGGCCAGCGAATTCGAGGCCGCGAATCCAGCGCCCGATGGCGTCAGCCGGATGGAAGTGAACATGAAGAAGCTGGGCCTGGACGAGCGCCTGCTGGAGCAGAACGGGCTCAACCTCGGCGAGGGCTCGCCCCCGCGCCAGCCCTACTTCGATACCAGTACCTCGCCGTCGACGCTGCATTACTTCGACCACACTGAGGGCACGCATACGCATGTGCCGATCACCACACAGCATGCGGTGGAGGGCGATGGCTTACCGACGCTGCTTGCGGAAGGCCGTGACCGTTCGCTGCACGAGCAGATCCGCGGCAAGGTAGCTGAGCTGGATGCTGCCAACGGACGCAGTTTCGATGCGTCCAGCGAGCGCCTGAGTGCCAGCCTGCTGGTGCTGGCCCGCGAAAACGGGCTGGACCGGGTCGACCATGTGGTGCTCAGCCGCCAGACCGAGGGTGCGGGCGCGGCGCAGAACATCTTTGTGGTGAAGGGGCCGCTGGATGATCCGGCCTCGCTGCGCGCCTCATCACCCACTGCCGAGGCCGCCCAGCGCCCGGTGCAGGACAGCCTGGATACGCTTGCCGTGGTCAACCAGCGGCAGGCCGATCAGGCCACGCAGGAACAGGTCCGCGTGCAGGAACAGCAGCGCGGTGCGCTGACGCACTGACGGGGAACGACATGGAGCCGCCGGGACGCGCCCGGCGCTCCCTTGGCGGCACCCACGCTAGAATGCGCGCATGCGCACCGTACATGCCCTCCGCTACATCACCCCCTTGCGGGAAGGTGGCTCCCTGCCGGCCGTGGTCGAGACCGACGACGACGGCATGGCCGTGCTGAAGTTCCGTGGCGCCGGCCAGGGCCCGAAGGCGCTGATCGCCGAGCTGATCGCCGGCGAAATGGCGCGCACGCTGGGCCTGCCGATTCCGGAGATCCTGTTCGTGGAGCTGGACCGCGAGTTCGCCCGCACCGAGCCCGACCCGGAGATCCAGGAGCTGATCCGCGCCAGCGAGGGTTTGAACCTGGGCCTGGACTACCTGCCCGGCGCGATCAACTACGACCCGGCAGCGATGCCGGTGGATGCCGACCTGGCCTCGCGCATCGTCTGGTTCGATGCGTTCACCAGCAATGTCGATCGCACCACGCGCAATCCCAACCTGATGGTGTGGCATCGAAAGCTGTACCTGATCGACCACGGTGCGGCCATGTACTTCCATCACGACTGGGCCAATGCTGGCGATGCCTGCGAAAAGCCGTTCGTGCTGATCCGCGACCACGTACTGCTGTCGTTCGCCAGCCGCATCGCCGAGGTGGATGCCGAACTGGCCGCGCGCCTGACCGATGCCGAGATCGAGCGCATCGTCGGCCTGGTGCCGGACAGCTGGCTGGTGGACGAACCGGCGTTCGACAGCCCGCAGGCCTATCGCCAAGGCTATATCAACTATCTCAAGCACCGCCTGAAAGTGCGTGCAGTGTTCGTGCAGGAGGCCATCCGTGCCCACGCTGCACACGTATGACTATGCGGTCATCCGCGTGGTACCGCGGGTGGAGCGCGAGGAATTCATCAACGTCGGGGTGATCGTCTCCTGTCCCGGCGCGCGTCATCTGGAGGCGGCCATCGAGATCGATCCGGCACGCCTGCACGTGTTCGCCCCAGCGCTGGACCAGGAGGCGCTGCAGCCGTGGCTGGATGCGATAGTGGCCATCTGCCGCGGCGATGCCAGCGCCGGGCCGATCGCACAGCTGCCAGCGCGTGCGCGCTTCCATTTCCTCACCGCCAAGCGCAGCTCGGTCGTGCAGATGTCGAGCACGCATGTGGGCCGCACGGCGGACCCGGCGGGTGTGGTGGAACACTTGATGACGAAGATGGTGCGGGTGCCGCGCTGACGCGCCCGTCTCTCACTTCCGGGCGCGCGCCCTGTGCCAGGCAATGAGCGCACAGGCTGCTGCAGCGGCAATCAACACCCACCCGGCTGCCGCTTGTCCATGCAGGTAGCCTTGTGCATACGCAGCACTGGCACCTTCGCTGGCCATGGCCGGAACACCCTTGAGTATCACGTGCACCCCACGCAGCAGCAGCACCATGCTGGCGACCAGACACACCACGGGAAGGAGTCGGCTCATGGCCCGATTCTGGTCCGCCACCTGCCCCAGCGTCAACATCGCTGTGGCATAGTCGCTCGGGACTACAGCGGCACTCTTCGCGCGATGTAGTTGACCACATTGCCGATCGCATCCGGATCGACATTGGCCAGCCCAACGATCACATAGCCCTGCGCGGGTAGCACCACGATGGCACTGTTCGATCCGGGCGCACCGCCTTCGTGGCCGTACTGATGCTCCCTGCCCTCGCCCTGCACCACGAAGCCGAACCCGTACCAGCCCTTGTGGTTCTGCGCCGTGGTGGCCTGCTGCAGCAATGCAGGTGAGACCAGCTTTCCGCTGCGCAGCGCCTCGGCGAACTTCACCATGTCGCTCACCGTGCTGTAGCCACCACCGGCTGACATGCCGCGCCAGGGCAGCGACTTCGTTTCACGCACCCATTGCCCATCCTGCTTCGTATAGGCGACCGCACGCCGTGGCACCGTCACTGTTTCCGGTTCGAAGCCGGTGCCGGTCATGCCTGCCGGGCGCAGGATGTGTTGCTCCACATAGGCGTAGTACGACTGCCCGGAGACGGCCTCGATGATCCGCCCAAGCACGATGAAGCCATAGTTCGAGTAGCTGTCCTGGCTGCCGGGCGTGAACTGCGGTGCATCCTTGGCAAAGCGCTGCACATAGTCATCCAGCGTCTTCAGCGACGCGGAATACTGCTCGAAATCGTCGCCGAAGAAATCACCCAGGCCACTGGTATGGGTCAGCAGCTGGCGAATCGTCACGCTGTTGGCAACAGCCTTGTTCGGATAGTCCGGCAGGTGCTTGCCGATCGTGTCATCGAGACTGAGTTTGCCCTCCTGCACCCGCTGCAGTATGGCCACTGCGGTGAACATCTTGTTGGAGGACGCAAGGCGGAACTGCGTATCCACGCCCACTGGAATGCCAGCGGTGCGATCGGCATTGCCACCGCGCCAGTCCAGCAGCACCTTGCCGTTCCGTGCCACCTGCAACGCACCCGACAGCGCGTCCTGGGCCCGCAGCGCCTCCAGCCTTGCTGTGGCATCGGCCATCAGGGCAGGCAAAGCAACCCTCTCCGGCTTGAACTTGTCCGGCGTTTCAGTGCCTTCGATCTGGAACTGCTTCAGGTGCGCCGGATTGTCCGGGTCCATGCTGGCCGTCACCCACATCGCGCGCTCGTTCAGCTGGCCCATCACCAGCACCTTCGCGTGACCGGGCGCGCTCTGGCGTGTTTCCAGCACACTCAGCGGGCCGGTGCTCTCGCGGAACTCGAGATAGTCCTTGGGGCTGCTGCCTTCCTTCTTCGCGTAGGTATCGGCGAACGCCTGCAGTTGCTCGAGGCTGCCAGCGTTGAAGGCCGCCAGCCAGTCATCGATGGCGTCCTGCGCACGTGGATGTGCACGCTCGGAAGATGTGGCGCCGATTGCTGGAAAAACCGGGGTAACCAGTAGAACCGAACAGGCCAGTGCACTGCAGAGAAACAGGCGTCCAACAACCCTCATGGCAGTTCCTTTGCGGGGATTCCTGGACGCATCCTAGACCAAGGATGCGGCCGCCGCATCGACACCAGGGACTCTGCTGCAACACCTCAACGGTGACGCTGAATGCATCGATGCGCTGCCATCCACTCCGCGCGCGTGGTGGAATGCGCACAGCCCCGGATGCAACGTGAGTGCGAGATCCTTCGCAGTTGATGGAAACCCTGCTACCCGCTGGCCCCGCTATCGCCTTGCCATCGTCTGTTCGCTGAATCGCGCCACGCAGAAGTCCAGGAAGCTGCGCAACTTGGGCGTCAGCTGGCGATCGCGCGGATACACCAGGTTGATCCAGGTCGACACCGGTACGTAGTCCGGCAGCACTTCCACCAGCTCACCACGCGCCAATGCTCCGGCCAGCATTTCGTGCGGTTGCAGGATCAGCCCCAGCCCTCCGATGGCGGCGGTCAGCAGCGGCTCGGCCTGGTTGACCATGAAGCGGCTGGACACCGGCACGGTCAGCACGCCGCCATCGGTATCGCGAAAGCTCCAGCGGGTGCGGATGATCGAATGCGCGAAGCCCAGGCACTCGTGGCGGCTCAGGTCATTGGGATGGGCAATGGCCGGGCGCGAAGCCAGATAGTCCGGCGAGGCACACAGGACCAGCGGATACGGCCCCAACCGCCGCGCCACCAGCCCACTGTCGGCCAGATCGCCAGTGCGGAACACCAGGTCGTAGCCGTCTTCAACGATGTTCACCAGACTGTTGGACAGGTTCAGATCGACCTGCACGTCCGGGTACTGCTGCAAGTAGGCCACCACCGCGGGGCCCAGCGCGTGCACGCCGAAGGTGACCGGCGCACTGATGCGCAGGCGCCCCATCGGCCGCCCGCGCGCCACTTCGGCCAGCTGCTCGGCCCCCTCCACTTCCTCCAGGATCACCCGCGCCCGCGCCAGGTAGGCCTGGCCGAAGTCGGTCAGGCTCTGCTTGCGCGTGGTGCGGTTGAGCAGGCGCACACCCAGATGCTGCTCCAGCGCCTGGATGTGCTTGCCGACCAGCTGCGGCGACAGGTCCAGTGCCTCGGCAGCGGCGGCGAAGGAGCCGACCTCGGCCACCTTGGCGAAGGTCCGCAGGGGAACGATCAGGTCCATTGCAAACAATTGTTTTTCAATGAAACGCCAGATTACCCCTTATTCTGGATGCAGACTACGCGCACAGTAGCGCTCACCCTTTCGCCGGCGCCCTCGCCGGCCCTTCCTCGGAGCCCCCCATGAGCCAGGTTGTCCGCATCCACGAATATGGCACTGCCGATGTACTGCGCATCGACGATATCGACGTTCCCGCCCCCGCCCCTGACGAAGTCCAGATCCGGGTGAAGGCGATCGGCCTGAACCGCGCCGAGGTGATGTTCCGTAACGGCGCCTACCTGCAGGAAGCGCAGTTCCCCAGCCGCCTGGGCTACGAAGCGGCCGGCGTGGTTGAAGCCGTCGGCAGTGCAGTGAGCGGATTCACCGCGGGCGATGCGGTCAGCGTGGTGCCGCCGCTGGATATCGCGCGCTGGGGCACCTACGGCGAACTGGCCAACGTGCCGGCACGACTGGTAGTCAAGCATCCGCAGGCACTGGACTTTGAAACGGCCGCCGCGGTGTGGATGCAGTACGTCACCGCCTGGGGCGCGCTGTTGGAACAGGCACGCCTGGCCGCCGGGGATTTTGTCATCATCACCGCCGCCAGCAGCAGCGTCGGCCTGGCCGCCATCCAGATCGCCAATGCAGTCGGCGCCACGCCGATCGCTGTGACCCGTGGCCCGGGCAAGCGCCAGGCCCTGCTCGACGCCGGTGCCGCCCATGTCATCGCCACCCAGGAACAGGATCTGGTGGCCGAAGTGGCGCGCATCACCGGCGGCGCAGGTGCCCGCGTGGTGTTCGATCCGATCGGTGGCCCGCAGTTCGTGCCGCTGACCGAAGCGATGGCGCGTGGCGGCATCCTGCTGGAATACGGCGCGCTGAGCAGCGAACCCACGCCGTTCCCGTTGTTCAACGTGCTGGGCAAGTCGCTGACGTTGAAAGGCTACCTGTACTCGGAGATCGTTTCCGACGATGCCGCGCTGGCCCGCGCGAAGGCATTCATCGTGGATGGCCTGGACAAGGGCACGCTGGCACCGAAGATCGCCAGGGTGTTCCCGTTCGCGCAGATCCAGGACGCACACCGTTACCTGGAATCGAACGAGCAGATCGGCAAGGTGGTAGTGACGGTGTGATCCAGCGTCATGCAACGGGGGCGGCCCACCGCCCCCGTTGCGGTTACCTCGGCAACGCAAACGCCATCACGTAATCGCCGTTCGGGGTTTCCATGAAATGGTGGCCGCCGGCCATGATCACCACGTACTGGCGCCCGCCCTGCTCGTACACCATCGGATTGGCTTGGCCTCCCGCGGGCAGCTTGGCATGCCACAACTCCTTGCCGGTCCTCAGTTCGATGGCGCGCAGCAGGTCATCGGTGGCGGCAGCGATGAAGATCAGGCCGCTGGCGGTCACCACCGAACCGCCATTGTTCGGTGTGCCGATCTCGATCGGCAGGCCGGAGCGGATGCCGAACGGTCCATTGCCACGCGCACTGCCGAACGGACGGTCCCACAGCAGCTTGCCGGTGCGCAGGTCGATGGCACGGATGCCGCCATAGGGCGGCTGCTTGCACAGCAGACCGGTGAACGGCAGGCGCCAACCGGCATTGACCTGGATGGCGTAGGGCGTGCCCACCTGCGGGTCACCCGCGCCTTCTGCTCCGCCCTTGTCGAACCGGATCTTTTCGCGCGGCAGCCAGCCCAGCCGGTCGGCCTCCGCGCGTGGCACCAGCCGGTTGTAGTTCGGCATGTCGTTGTAGTTGGCCACGATCACGCCGCGGCGCGTATCGATGGACACGCTGCCCCAGTCCGAGCCGCCGTTGTAGCCGGGGTACTCGATGGAATGGCGGTCACTGCTCGGCGGCGTGTAGAACCCTTCGTAGTAGGCCTTGCGGAACTGGATGCGGCAGACCAGCTGGTCGATCGGGGTGATGCCCCACATGTCACGTTCGGTCAGCTCATGCTCGCGACGCAACGTGTGATACAGCGAGAACAGTTGCGTGGGCGAGCGCTGCTCGGGTTCAACACCACCGATGGGCACCTTGCGCTCCTCGGCAGCACTCAGCAACTGGCCGTTGCGGCGGTCGAGGATGTAGATGTCGCCCTGCTTGGTCGGCAACAGGATCGCCGGCACTTTGCCGGCAGCGGTCGGGTAATCGATCAGGCTGGCCTGCGAACCCAGGTCGTAGTCCCACACATCCTTGCGCACCGCCTGGAAATGCCAGACCGGCTTGCCGGTGGCCACGTCGATCGCCACCAGTGACGTCGCATAGCGGTTCTGGTTTTCCGTGCGTGAGCCGCTCCAGTAGTCACCCGCGGAATTGCCCAGCGGCAGGTAGACCAGGCCCAGCGCCTCATCACCGGTGGCGGTGGTCCACATGTTGGGCGTGCCGCGCGTATAGGTCTGCTCGCGCGGCGGCAGACCGCTGCGCTCGGGCTGGTCCATGTCCCACGCCCAGCGCAGCTTGCCGGTGATGGCATCGTAGGCCTGGATCACACCCGACGGCGCATCGCGGCGCTGCCCGTCCAGCACCTGGTGACCGGTCACGATCACCCCGCGCACGATCGCCGGTGGCGAGGTGATCGACACGTAACCCGGTGGCACCTCACCCATGCCCAGGGTGATGTCGACCTGGCCGTTGTTGCCGAAGTTGGCGCAGGGGCGGCCGCTGTCCGCGTCCACCGCGATGATGCGGCCGTCCAGCGTGCCTTCGATGATGCGTGCCCAGCACGCCGGACGGCTGCCCGGTGCAGCACTGCGGGTGACGCTGGGCGACGGCTCCGGCAGCGCCAGATCGGCGGCGACATCGGCCAATGCCGCATCGGCAATGGTCGGCGTGCGGGGCTGCTCGTAGTAGCTCACCCCACGGCAGGCGGCGGTGTACGGAATCGAGGTGTCCTTCACTTTGGGATCGAACCGCCACAGTTCCTTGCCGCTGGCGGCATCGAGTGCGATCAGGCGGTTGCGCGCGGTGCACAGGTAAAGGCGATCGCCGATCTTCAGCGGCGTGGTTTCCGCGCCCCAGCGCTTCTTGGGCATATCGCCGGTACGGAACTGCCAGGCTGGCTGCAACGAGGCCACATTGGCCGGGGTGATCTGCTGCAGCGGCGAATAGCGGGTGGCGGCATTGCTGCGGCCCCACGCCGGCCAGTCGCCCTCGGCGGGCTGGTCAGCCGGCTGCAGGCCCGTGGTATCACGCGTAGGTTCCAGTCCGGCGCTGACCGCGCCTTCCGGGAACGGCTGATGCCCATCCACTTCACCATGCGGCGCAAAGGCCAGGCCGAAGGCGGCCACGAACACCAGCATCAGCACACCCGCCACGCTGCGCGACAGGCGTTTGGAGACCGGCTCGTGCAGGGTGGGCGCCAGCAAGGCCAGCACGATGCCGAGTGCGGTCACCAGGCCCAGCCGGGGCACCCAGCGCCAGTAGTCGCTCCCTGACTCCCACCAGGTCCACAGCAGCGTGCCGATGAACACCAGCGCGTACAGCAATGCACCGCTGCGGCGGTTGCCGAACAACAGGATGCCGCTGGCCAGCAGGCCGAGCCCGGCGATTGCGTAGTACGCCGAGCCGCCAAGGCTGAGCAGCCACGCACCGAGCCCGCCGATGACCAGGCCGAGCACGACCAGCAGCAGCGACAGCACGGTGACAAGGGGATGCCGGGAGGCGCGAACGGGGGCAGGAGCAGACTGCGGCGTGGCGGACATCGTCGATCTCCGGGGGCAGCATGCGCCGTTATCCCACCGCCTGCGTGAAGCGCGCGCGTATGTGCGGCATCCGGATACGACGACGCCGGCACAGGGCCGGCGTCGTCGGGTACCTCAGGCTCGCGGCAGGATCACTCCTGCGCGGCGTCCTCGCTGCTGGCAGCCGCCGGTGCGCCGTCGGTCGCGGCCGGTGCGGCGACGGCCACCTCGTCCTCGTCTTCGTCGATCGAGGCATCCATGCGCTCCACCGCCTGCAGCTTCTCGTCCTTGGACAGGCGGATCAGGGTCACGCCCTGGGTGTTGCGGCCAACGCGGCTGATTTCCGAGCCACGCGTACGCACCAGGGTGCCACCATCGGAGATCAGCAGCACTTCGTCGCTGGAGCCCATCAGCACTGCGGCGACCAGCTTGCCGTTGCGCTCGGTGGTCTGGATGCCGATCACGCCCTGCGTGCCACGGCCCTTGCGCGGGTAGTCCGGCAGCGGGGTGCGCTTGCCGTAGCCGTTCTCGGTGGCGGTGAGGATGTACTGCACGCTGGCGTCATCGGCGCCGTCGATCACCGCATCGCCATTGGCTGCGGTTTCCTCGACACCGTTGTCGTCCTCGTTCTCATCCTCGCTGCCACCGGCACTCTCGGCCACGATCAGGCTGACCACTTCCTCGCCGGCCGGCATCTTGATGCCACGCACGCCGGTTGCGGTACGGCCCATCGAGCGGACCTTGTCTTCACCGAAGCGCACGGTCTTGCCGTTGGAGGCGAACAGCAGGATGTCGCGCTCGCCGTCGGTCAGGCCGACGCCGACCAGGGCATCGCCCTCGTCCAGATTGATTGCGATCTTGCCGCGCGCCAGACGGAAGGCGAACTCGCCCAGCGGGGTCTTCTTGACCGTACCGTTCTTGGTGGCGAAGAACACGAACTGGCCATCGGCGTATTCGCGCACCGGCAGCACGGCCTGCACGCGTTCGCCCGGCTCCAGCGGGATCCAGTTGATGATCGGACGGCCGCGGGCATTCGAACCGGCTTCGGGCAGCTGGTAGACCGGCAGCCAGAACACCTTGCCCGAGCTGGTGAAGGTCAGCAGCGTATCGTGCGTGTTGACCAGCCACAGCTGTTCGATGAAATCCTCTTCCTTGGTCGCTGCCGCACTGCGGCCGCGGCCGCCACGGCGCTGTGCGCGGTACACGCTCACCGGCTGCCGCTTCACGTAACCGGCATGCGACACGGTGACCACCACGTCTTCCGGCGCGATCAGGTCGAGGATGTCCAGGTCTTCTTCGCTGTGGCGGATTTCGGTACGACGCTCATCGCCGAACTCGGCCTTGACGTTGACCAGCTCCTCGCGGATCACCTGCAGCAGGCGGTCGGGATCTTCCAGGATGTGGATCAGCCCGGCGATCACTTCCAGCAGCTGCTTGTACTCGTCGGTCAGGCGGTCCTGCTCCAGCCCGGTCAGGCGGTGCAGGCGCATTTCCAGGATCTGGGTGGCCTGGATCTCGGTCAGCTGGTAGCCGCCCTCGATCAGGCCCACGCCCTTGGGCAGGTCTTCCGGACGCGAGGCTTCGGCACCGGCGGCACCCAGCATCGCACCGACCAGGCCGGGCTCCCACACGCGCGCCAGCATGCGCTCGCGTGCTTCATTCGGGTTCGGCGAGGTCTTGATCAGCTCGATCATCTCGTCGATGTTGGCCAGCGCAACGGTCAGGCCTTCCAGCACGTGGGCACGGGCGCGCGCCTTGCGCAGCTCGAACACGGTGCGACGGGTGACCACTTCGCGACGGTGGCGGACGAACGCCTCCAGCATCTGCTTGAGGTTCATCAACTGCGGGCGGCCATCGACCAGCGCCACCATGTTGATGCCGAACACCGATTCCATCTGCGTCTGCTGGTACAGGTTGTTCAGCACAACCTCGGCAGATTCACCGCGCTTGATCTCGATGTAGATGCGCATGCCGTCCTTGTCGGACTCATCGCGCAGCTCGCTGATGCCTTCAATCTTCTTTTCCTTGACCAGCTCGGCGATCTTCTCGATCAGACGCGCCTTGTTCACCTGGTAAGGAATTTCGGTGACGATGATCGATTCGCGGCCGTTGTCGGCCACTTCGATATCGGCCTTGGCACGGATGCGCACACGGCCGCGGCCGGTGCGATAGCCGGCGACGATGCCGGCAGTGCCATTGATGATGCCGGCAGTCGGGAAATCCGGGCCCGGGATGTACTCCATCAGGCCGTCGACATCGATTTCCGGATTATCAATCAGCGCGATGCAGGCGTTGATCGATTCGCTCAGGTTGTGCGGCGGGATGTTGGTCGCCATGCCCACCGCGATACCGGCCGAACCGTTGACCAGCAGGTTCGGGAACCGGGTCGGCATGACCGTCGGCTCCAGTTCCTTCTCGTCGTAGTTGGGCTGGAAATCGACGGTTTCCTTGTCGATGTCCGCCATCAGCTCATGCGCGAGGCGCGACATGCGCGCTTCGGTGTATCGCATCGCCGCGGCGGAGTCGCCATCGATCGAGCCGAAGTTACCCTGGCCATCGACCAGCATGTAACGCAGCGAGAACGGCTGTGCCAGACGCACCAGCGTGTCGTACACCGACTGATCGCCATGCGGGTGGTACTTACCGATGACGTCACCGACGATACGCGCCGACTTGAAGTAGGGCTTGTTGCTGTGCGCGTTGAGTTCGTTCATCGCGAACAGCACGCGGCGATGCACCGGCTTGAGGCCATCGCGCGCATCCGGGAGCGCGCGGCCCACGATCACGCTCATGGCGTAATCGAGGTAGCTCTTGCGCATCTCGTCTTCCAGGTTGACCTGGATGATTTCCTTGGCGTTTTCTGCCATTCGGGTTCCGTTGTCTGGTAGCGGTCCAGTCCGGCGCAGCCCTCTGCGGGAGGGGGTCGTGCCGGAACCTCGATTCAACCTGTGGATACTACCACAACAGGCCGTTCCCTGCCTCCATTTACGGGGATTTTACCGGCACAAATCAGGAACTTAGGGGGGTGCCGGCCAGCGGCCGGCACTACCGGGGGCGGAGGTCACGCTGCCCCCTCCCCTGTGCCTCACCCGCCGAAGGCGGCGCGCATGTTCTCGATGGTCGGGTTCAGGATCACCCCGCGCTCGGTCACGATGGCATCGATCAGTTCACCCGGGGTGACGTCGAACACCGGGTTCCAGGCGGCGATGCCTTCGGCCACGGTGCGGGTACCGCCCACGCCGTACAGCTCGCCCGGGTCGCGCTGCTCGATCTCGATCTGGCTGCCATCCACGGTCTCCATGTCCACGGTCGAGGACGGCGCCACCACCATGAACTTGACCCCGTGGTGGCGAGCGGCGATGGCCAGCTGATAGGTGCCGATCTTGTTGGCGGTATCGCCGTTGGCGCAGATGCGGTCTGCACCGACGATCACCCACTGCACGGCGCCGGTCTTCATCAGGTGCGAGGCTGCCGAATCGGCGATCAGGGTGGCGTCGATGCCATCCTGCTGCAGTTCCCACACGGTCAGGCGTGCGCCCTGCAGCCACGGACGGGTCTCGCCGGCGAACACGCGGGCGATGCGGTGCTGGGCCATGCCGGCACGGATCACGCCCAGTGCCGTGCCGAAGCCGGCGGTAGCCAGCGAGCCGGTGTTGCAGTGGGTCAGCACGCCGCTGCCGGCCTCGATCAGGCCCGCGCCCAGCGCGCCCATGTGGCGGTTGGCGGCCAGGTCCTCCTCGGCAATGGCCTGCGCTTCGGCTTCCAGCAGAGCCTTCCAGTCGGCGCCGGCGACGTTCAGGCAGCGACGCATGCGCGCCAGCGCCCAGGCCAGATTGACGGCGGTCGGGCGCGATGCGTTCAGACGCTGCAGCGCCGGCTCCAACTGCTGAAGCGCATGCGCGCCATCAGCGGCCTGCACGTCCCGCGCCGCCAGCACCACACCCCAGGCTGCGGCAATGCCGATCGCCGGCGCGCCACGCACGGTCAGCGCGTGGATGGCGCTGGCAACTTCGTCACTGTCATGGCAGACCACGTGCTCGACCACGAACGGCAGCTTGCGCTGGTCCAGCAGTTGCAGGGCATCGCCGGTCCAGAGGATCGGGCGGATGTGGTCATAACGGGCGTAGTCGATGTCGGAGGCAGTGTTCATGGGCCCATTGTAGGGCCACGCCCCGCGTGGTTGGAGCCTGCCCGGGCTCAATTCACCGAGAATTCGGCGCGGCAGCCGCCGTCCACCCAGATCCCGTTGCGGTTCCAGCCCCAGGTGTTGCCTTCCTCGCACGGGGTGCTGGACAACTGCTCGGTAACGACCGCGCCGACCGAAATGCTCGCCCCACAGAAGCGGCGCTTCTTCGACTTCGACTCGCAGGTCAGGCGGCGTGGCACGTCGACAAAACGGCCGTCCTCGTCAGCCACTTCGAAATCGCCCTGGCAACCACGGCTGGTCCAGACTTCATTGCGCTTGTAGCCCCAGCCCTGCCCTTCGCGGCACGGCAGCACCGACAGCTGGCGCAGCAGGCGCACCGGCGCCCCGTCCAGGCGCACCGGGCAACTCTGCGGGCGGCCATTGGATTCGCAGCGCACCACACGGCGGACCAGGCGCTTGCCTTCCGTTGCCGCAGGCGCTGCACCTTCCGCACGACGCGCACGGAACTCTGCGCGGCAGCCAAGGGTGACCCACACGCCACTGCGGTCGGTGCCCCATTCGCTGCCACGGATGCAACTGTTGCTGGACAACTGGCGCACAAGGTCGATGCCATTGCTGACGTCGATATCGCAATGCACCCAGCCCATGTCGCGCGATTCGCAGGTCACCACTTCGCCGTCATAGCCCGCCTGCTGGGCCGACGCCGATGACGGCAGCCAGGCACCCCAGAGCGCGATGGAGTACACCGGTGCAGCGACAACCGCAAACCACTTGACCAAAGCCTTCCCCAGCAGGAATGGATGAACTGCGTGCCAGTGTCCGGCATCTGCCGTGATAAGAGCATCATCCTGCTTACCGAAGCAAGCGCGGAAACGCGGAATTCCGTTCAGTCTTCGATGTTCAGGAACGTGCGCACCGCGCTCACGCGTGGGCGAAGTCGTAGGCCAGCACATCGGCGATACGCGGCGTGCGGCTCATCGCCATCAACAACCGATCGACACCCACCGCCACGCCAGCGCAGGCAGGCATCGATGGCAACGCCGACAGCAGCGCCTCATCCACGGACGGTTGCACCTGGCCCCGCTCATGGCGGCGCTGCAGGTCACGCTGGAATCGCGCACGCTGTTCTTGCGCGTCGTTCAGTTCGTGATAGCCGTTGGCCAGTTCCACGGCCCCCAGATAAAGCTCGAAACGCTCGGCCAGCGGCGGCGTGCCGGCTCGAATGCGTGCCAGTGCGGCCTGGCTGGCAGGCCAATCATGGACCACGGTCATCACCGCGTCATCGAAATGCGGCTGGATATGATGGGTCATCAGCAGATCCAGCCAGTCATCGCGGGTCAGCCCGACCGGGTCGATATGTACCTCGCCCAGCGCGGCACGCAGCGCGGCCTCGTCGGCATCGAACGGATCCACACCCACGTACTGCTGGAACAGCTCGCGGTAACTGAGCACACGCAGCGTCGCACTGCGCCCGACCAGGGCCAGCGCTTGGCCGACCAGCTCGGCGGTTTCCTGCACCAGGCGATGGTGGTCCCAACCTACCCGGTACCACTCCAGCATGGTGAATTCCGGATTGTGGCGGCCGCCCGCCTCGCCGTTGCGGAACACCCGGCCCAGTTCGTAACAGTCACCCACGCCCGCCGCCAGCAGGCGCTTGAGCGGATACTCCGGCGAGGTACGCAGCCAGCGGCGGCGGCCACCGGCATCGACATGGCCGGTGAAATCGGTATGGAAGCTGTCGATGTTCGGCTCGGTGTTGCCGGCCACCGACAGGATCGGCGTCTCCACCTCCAGCACATCGCGATCGGCGAAGAAGCGGCGCACCAGCGCGTTGAGCGCGGCACGCTGCTGCAGCGCGCGCAGCAGGGCCTCGCTCACAGGATGCCCTCCGGGCGCGGATGATCCAGCGGCAGGGTCAGCAGATCGCGGGTGTCATCGATGTAGCCACTGGCCAGGTACAGGCGCCGGGCCAGTTCGTTGTGGTGGTTCACTTCCAGCCGCAGGCGGCTGACGCCACGCCCGCGAGCGCGCTGTTCGCAGATGGCCAGCGCCTGCTTGCCGCGGCCGCGGCCGCGCGCGCGGTGGCTCAGGTACAGCTCGTCCAGCAACATGAAATGGCCGCCCTGCTCCAGGCTGAAACCCATCGCGATCACTGCGTAGCCCACCACCTCGGCGGCCTCGTCCAGCCACAGCAGCACCTCGCCATTGCGCGGATCGGCCAGCAGCGCGTCCACGCCGCGACGCACGCGCGCGTCGTCGAAGTCGATCTTGTCTTCGGCATAGAACTCGCGCATCAACGCGATCAACAGTTCTTCGTCGGCACGGGTGGCCAGGCGGAAATCCAGCGGAGCGGTCTGCATCGGTGTTCCTTTGTGTTTCATGCCGGGCGCCAGGCACCCGGCGGGGTCATCATTCGTGTTCGGCGAGGTAGGCCAGCAGGCGGTCTTCGTCCCATACCGGCACGCCCAGCGACTGCGCCTTGTCCAGCTTGGAGCCGGCCTCGGTACCGGCCACCACGAAGCTGGTCTTCTTCGACACGCTGCCGGAGACCTTGGCACCCAGCGCTTCCAGGCGTTCCTTGGCGGCATCGCGGGTGAGCTGGGCCAGGGTGCCGGTCAGCACCACGGTCTGCCCATCCAGCGGGCCGGCCACGATCTCGGCCAGCGCCGGCGCCTTGGCCAGGATCTGCTGCATCGCCTTCTCGGCCGCCAGCAGCATCGCGCCATGGCCATCTGCATCGAGCCACGCAGCCAGGCCGCGTGCAGTGTCATCGGGCAGGCCGGCGTTGACGAACTGGCCATGCTCGGCGTCGAGCACTGCTTGCGCGCCGGAAAGCGCAGCGACCAGTTTTTCGGCGCGCAGGCGGGTGATGCCCGGGATTTCCGATTCGACCAGCAGCTGCGCCAGATCCAGCCCTTCGCGCAGCTTGGCACTGGGCGCATGCACATCGCTGATGCGCACCTGACCGACCTGCAGCAGGTCATCGATGGCCTGCTGGTTGCCCTGCTGCTCGAAGAAGTGGCCCAGCGAACGCGCCACTTCGCCGCCGATGTCCGGCACACGCTTGAACAACGGCCACGGCAGGTGGCGGATCAGCTCCAGGTCACCAAACCACTGCGCCAGCGCCTTGGCCGTGCTCTCACCCACGTGCTCGATGCCAAGCGCGAACAGCAGGCGCTCCAGCGTGGCCGCACGGCTGGCGTCGATTGCCGCGATCAGGTTGTCGGCCCACTTGGTGGCGATCTTCTTCGTGTTCCATTCGAAGCTGGCAGGCTGTGCCAGCGCCTGTGCGCGCCAGCCCGGATCGTTGCCATCCAGCTTGAGCACCGCATTGAGCACCGCACCACTGCCTTCGGCGGGCAGGTGCAGCTTCAGCGCAGCCGCCAGTGCGGAAGGGTCCTCGGCATCCAGCACCAGCTTCAGATGCAGCAGCTGGTCACGGTTGAGCCGGTACAGATCGGCCACGCTTCTGACGATGCCGGCGTCGACCAGGGTTTCGATGTACTTGTCACCCAGGCCATCGATATCCATCGCGCGACGCGAGGCGAAATGGGCGATGGCTTCCTTGCGCTGCGCCGGGCAGGACAGTTCGCCCGAGCAGCGCCATGCGGCAGCACCTTCCTCGCGCACGATTTCCGAGCCGCACACCGGGCAGCGCGTCGGCATCTGCCACGGCATGGTGCCCGGCGGGCGGCGATCAAGGATGACGCTGACCACTTCCGGAATCACATCACCGGCGCGGCGCACGATCACGCTGTCACCCACGCGCACATCCAGGCGTGCGATCTGGTCGGCGTTGTGCAACGTGGCGTTGGACACGATCACGCCGGCCACCGCCACCGGTGCCAGCCGCGCGACCGGTGTGGCAGCACCGGTGCGGCCGATCTGGATCTCGATCGCCTCTACCTTAGTGCTCTGTTCCTGCGCGGGGAACTTGTGCGCGATGGCCCAGCGCGGCGCACGCGAAACGAAGCCCATGGCCTGCTGGCCGGCGCGGTCATCCAGCTTGTAGACCACGCCATCGATATCGAACGGCAGGCCATCGCGGCGCTCACCGATATCGCGGTAGTAGCCGAGCAGGCCGTCGGTGCCTTCCACGACCTTGCACAGCTCACTGACCGGGAAGCCCCAGGCACCGAGCTGGGCCAGTGTGCCCGAATGGGTGTCCGGCAGCTCGCCGCCCTGCACTTCGCCGGTGCCGTAGGCGAAGAAACTCAGCCGGCGCTGCGCACTGATCTTCGGGTCGAGCTGGCGCAGCGAACCGGCGGCGGCGTTGCGCGGGTTGGCCAGCACCTTGCCGCCCTGCAGGCGCGCACGTTCGTTGTAGGACTCGAAGTCGGCGCGGGCCATGTAGACCTCACCACGCACCTCCAGCACATCCGGCCAGTCCTTGCCGTGCAGCCGCTTGGGAATATCACCGATCTCGCGCAGGTTGGCCGTCACGTCCTCGCCGGTACTGCCATCGCCACGGGTCGCGCCCAACACGAAATGCCCGTCTTCGTAGCGCAGGCTGATCGCCAGGCCGTCCATCTTCGGCTCGGCCGAGAACCGCAGGCTGCGACGGCCCAGGCGCTCATCGATGCGGCGCACGAAATCGGCCACCTCCTCATCGCTGAAAGCATTGGACAGCGACAGCATCGGCACCGCGTGGCGCACTTCCGGGAAGCGGCCGGAGGGGCGCGCACCGACCTGCTGGGTCGGGCTGTCGGCACGGGCCAGCTCCGGATGCTCGCGCTCCAGCGCTTCCAGCTCGCGCACCATCCGGTCGTAGTCGACGTCGGGGATCTCCGGCGCGTCCAGCTCATGGTAGGCGCGGTTGGCCTGGGCGATCTGCCGGCGAAGGTCTTCGGCGCGTTCGGCGGGGCTGGGGCTCATCGGGATCCGGTGGTTCTGGGATGGCCGGGGATTCTACCGCGCCCGGCTGTCAGCCCCTGTAACGCCGCCGCCTTTTGTAGAGTTGAGCCAAGCTCGACTGCGCCTTTCCGTAGAGTCGAGCTTGCTCGACTGGCCTTCATGCACGGCCAAAGCAGTCGAGCAAGCTCGACTCTACAAAAGACGGCTTGCGGCGCACCACCACCGGCACTAGCGTGCGACGGTCGCCCTTCGGAATCCCACCCGTGACCCTGCCTGCCTCCCGTCGACGCTTCCTGCAACTGGCCGGTGCTGGCCTCGCCGTCGCCGGCACCGGCCTGCCGCAGCTCGGCCATGCCCAACCCGCGACAGCCGCCGCCCCAGCCCCTGCCGAAGGCGCCGTACTACTGAACTTCAACGAATGCCCGTATGGCCCCTCGCCCGCCGCCCAGCAGGCGGCGCGCGCCAGCATCGCCAGCTGCGGCCGCTACCGCTTCGCTCTGGCGGCACAGGTTCGCGATGCCTTCATCGAACAGGCGCGCATCCCAGCTGATCACGTGCGGCTGTATCCGGGTTCCAGCGAGCCGCTGAACCGCGCCGCCGTGCTATGGACCGGCCCGCAGGCGGGGCTGGTGGTGGCCGACCCGACCTTCGAGACGCTCGGCGAGGTCGCCGCCGCACACGGTGCACACGTGCAGAAAGTGCCGCTGCGCGAGGACGGTGCACACGACCTGCGTGCGATGGTCGCCGCCGCACACGCACGCCCGACCGGGCTGCTGTATGTGTGCAACCCCAACAACCCGACCGGCTCGATCAGCCCACCGGATGAGCTCGCCTGGCTGCTGGCCCACAAGCCCGGTTCCACCCGCGTGCTGTTGGACGAGGCGTATCTGCAGTACAGCGAACAGCCGAGCCTGATCGCGCAGGTGGCGCAGCGCGATGACCTGATCGTGTTGCGCACGTTCTCCAAGCTATATGGCATGGCCGGCCTGCGCCTGGGCGTGGCGACCGCACATCCCGACCGCCTGCGCGAGCTGGCCAGCCTGGGCGACAACCCGCTGCCGGTGCCGGCGCTGGCGGCGGCACTGGCCAGCCTGCGCGATCCGCAGTTGATTCCACAGCGCCGCCTGCAGAATGCCAAGGTGCGCCAGGCCACCATCGCATGGCTGGGCAAGCGTGGTTTCAGCTGCGTGCCGTCGGAAGCGAACTGCTTCGTGGTCGACGTGCAACGCGATGGCAGCGCGTTCGCCAAAGCGATGGCGGACAACGGCGTGGTGATCGGACGCAGCTGGCCAATCTGGCCACAGCGCGTGCGCGTGACCGTCGGCACCGAAGAGGAAATGGCGGCGTTCTGCCGCGCGTTCGCGAAGGTGGCCGGCGTGCCGGCCTGAACCTGTTGGTGGGGGCGAACCTTGGTTCGCCCCATCCACGCATGGCGTGGATCTACTGTTGTGGGTGCCGACCGTTGGTCGGGGTGGGTGCCGACCGTTGGTCGGCACGCCATGGCGCTTACCAGCGCGGGGTCTTGGTCAGCGGCGGGGCCTGGTGCTGGCGGTCGTAGGCGCGCAGCTCGTCACGGATGTGTGCGATGCGCTGGCGGCCCAGGGCATTGCGGCTGTCATCGAGCACCACGCCATCCAGCAGTTCAGCCATGCGCTGCACCGTCGGCAGCATCTTCTCCCAGGCGTCCAGCGCGGTCAGCGGCGCCGGCAGGGTCAGGAAGAAGGCGATGGCCGGGGTTTCCATGGCGCGGATGTTGGCCATGTCGAAGCTGCCCGGCTTCATGATGCTGGCCATCGAGAAAATCGGGCCGCGCTCGGGGTGGCCTTCCACCAGGCGGTGGAACACGTTCATGTGGCCGAACACCAGGCCAGTCTTCTCAGCCGCCACCACGATGTCCTCACCACGCAGCTGCTCGCCGGCCCGGGCAGCCACGAACAAGGAGACGATCTTGTCGAAATCCTGGGTGGCGCGCTTGCCGAGATCACTGGCGCCCGGGTCGGTTTCGCCCAGACCAAGTTCGGCCTGCTCGCCTTCCGTGCCCATGCCCGGTTCGACGCGGCCATCGGCCACGGCGACGCCGTCTTCGCCCAGTACCGGTTCGCGGCGCTCGCCGCTGGTCGGTTCCGCGCCTTCCACGCGGCGCCCCTGGGGCTTCTTTTTCGGACGGCCAAACAGGAAGATCGCGGCGATCAACAGCAGGCCGGCGGCCAGGATGCCGATGCGCAACAGTGCCGTGTCGGACATTCGATAGGTTCTCCGGCTAGTTCATTCAGGTAACTAGGATGGCACGTCAGGCCGCGCCCGCCAATCGCGCGGCTTCTTCCAGGTCCACGCTGACCAGGCGGCTGACGCCCGGCTCGCGCATGGTCACGCCCGACAGCTGGTGCGCGGCCTCCATCGTCGCTTTGTTGTGGCTGACGAACAGGAACTGCACCTTTTCGCTCATTTCCTTGACCATGTTGGCCAGGCGGCCGACGTTGGCTTCGTCCAGCGGCGCGTCCACCTCGTCCAGCAGGCAGAACGGCGCGGGGTTGAGCTGGAAGATGGCGAACACCAGCGCCACCGCGGTCATCGCCTTCTCGCCGCCGGACAGCAGCGAGATGCTGGACACGCGCTTGCCCGGCGGACGCGCCATGATGGTCACACCGGTGTCGAGCAGGTCTTCACCGGTCAGTTCCAGGTAGGCGTGGCCGCCACCGAACAGGCGCGGGTACAGCGCCTGCACGCCAGCGTTGACACGATCGAAGGTGTCCTTGAAACGACCGCGGGTCTCGCGGTCGATCTTGCGGATCGCATCTTCCAGGGTTTCCAGCGCGGTGGTCAGGTCGGTGTGCTGCGAATCCAGGTAGTCCGAGCGCTGCGAAGCCTCGCCGTACTCGTGGATGGCGGCCAGGTTGACCGGCTCCAGCCGGCGCATGCGGCCATCGATCTGGTGCACGGCCTGCTCCCAGTCACCCAGGCGGGCGTCCTCGGGCAGTGCGTTGAGCACGTCCTGCAGCACGAACCCGGCCTTCTCCACCGCGCCCTGCAAGGTATCCGCGCTGAGCACCAGCGCCTGCTGGTCCAGCTTGCGCTGCGAAATACGCTCGCGCTGGGCCAGCGCCTGTTCGTCGCGCTGGTGACGGGTCTGCTCGTAATTGCGCAGCTCGGCGTCGATGCCATCGAGCAGCGTGCGCGCTTCGGTCAGCACGCGATCGGCCCGCACGCGCTCTTCCAGTGCGTTCTGGTGCTCGGCCTGCAGCGATTCGACCGGCGAATCACCTTCATCCAGCTGCGAATGCAGTTCGCCCAGGCGCGAATCCAGCTGCCCGCGCTGGGTGCCCATGCGTTCCAACGCCTGGCTCAGTGAAGCCAGCTGCGCCCGCTGCGATTCCAGGGTCAAGGCCAACGAGTGCGAGCGCTCGCGCACCGCTCGCGCCGCGTCTCTGGCCAGGTCGCGGGCCTCGGTCAGCTGGCGACGCTCACCCTCCAGCCGCTGCCGGGTCGATTCCAGGTCACCCATGCTGCTGACCGCGTTTTCCAACCGCGAGCGCGCTTCACGCGCCTGCTCGTTGTTGGCTTCCAGCGTTTCCTGCAGCTGCTTCAGTTCACCTTCGATGCGGTCGATGCGCGTTCGCGCCGCCTCCACCTTGCCCTGCTGTCCCTGCAACTGGCCAGCCAGTTCAGAGACCGCACGATGGGCCTGGTACAGCGCACGCTGCGCGTCTTCGCGCTGCTGCTCGGCGGCCTGCAACTGCTCACGGAAACCACTCAGCTGTTCTTCCAGCTCGGCTTCGCGATCCTGCAGTTGCTCGATCTGCTCGCGCAGCTCGTTGATCTCACGTTCGCGCAGCAGCGCACCCTGCTGGGCCGCACCAGAGCGCGATACACGCAGCCAGCCCTGGCCCAGGCGTTCGCCGCTCTGGGTGATGATCGAATCGCCTTCCGGAAGAGTGCCCTGCAACACCTTCGCCTCGGACAAGTCCTTGGCTGCGTGCAGGTGTGCCAGCAGTCGACGGATCGCGGCCGGGCCACGCACGCGGGCCGCCAGCGAGGTCGGCGCGACCTTCAGGTCCGCGCCATCGTTGGCGACCAGTGCGATGTGGCCCTCGCCAAGTTCGCCGAGCGCATCGACCAGGCTGGCCGGATCATCAACCAGCACGCCTTCGATCAATTGGCCCAGCGCGCTTTCCACCGCGTTTTCCCAGCCGGCATCAACGTCCAGGCGTTCGCCGACACGCGCTGCCGAATCCAGCCCACGCGCCTTCAGCCACGCCACGGCAGCGCCCTGCTCCTGGCCCAGCGCGGCCTGCTGCAGGGTTTCCAGCGAAGCCAGGCGACCGCGCAGGCCGTTGGCCTGCTTGCGCAGTTCGGCCAGTTCGTTCTGGCCATTGCGCTGCTGTTCCTGCACTGCCGCCACGCCCTGCTTGCGCAGCTCGACGTCTTCGCTCAATTCATCCAGCGCGGTCTTCTGCGTGTCGTGCTGCAGGTGCAGCTGCTCGAAAGCTTCTTCCAGCGCGTCCACGTCCAGCCCGGCGCGCTCAGCGGCCAGGGCCTCGCGACGGCGGTCGGCATCGAGGATCTGCTTGTCCAGGTAGTCCACGCGCGTGCGCTCGACATCTCCGGCGCGCGAGGCCTCCGAACTCTGCGAAGTGTGCTGTTCCCAGCGCTGCTGCCAGCTGGCCAGCCGGTCTTCGGCCTCGCGCAGGCTTTCCTGCTTTATCTCGTTTTCTTCCTGCAGCTCCTCCAGCTGCGGGGTGGCGGCCTCGACCGCTTCGCGCAGCACCATCAGCTTGGCCTCGTCGCCGCTGATGTGCTGGCCCAGTTCGGCCAGTGCCTGGCGGGTCTCGTCGCGCGCCTTGTGCAGGCGCTGCGACAGCTCGCGCTGGTGCTGGATCTGCTGTTCCAGGCGCGCCAGCGTGCTGCCGACCTGGTAGACCGCAGCCTGCGCGGTGTTGAGCGCATCGGCGGCCTCTTCGCGTCGAACGCGCGAGGTCTCGATGCGGGCCTCGGCGTCACGCTGGTCGGCGATCAGCTGCTGCAGCTTCGTCTCTTCCTGCGACAGCCCTTCGCGCAGCTTGGACAGGCGACCGTCCAACCCGCGGAACTCCAGGGCCTTCCACTCGGCATCCTTGACCCGGCGCTCTTCCTGCAGGGCCTGGTACTGCTCGGCCTGCTTGGCCTGGCGCTTGAGGTGTTCGAGCTGCTTGCTGATCTCGTCGCGCAGGTCGCCCAGCCGGTCCAGGTTCTCGCGGGTGTGGCGGATGCGGGTCTCGGTTTCCTTGCGGCGCTCCTTGTACTTGGAGATGCCGGCCGCCTCTTCCAGGTACACGCGCAGGTCTTCCGGGCGCGCCTCAATGATCTGGCTGATCATGCCCTGCTCGATGATCGAGTAGCTGCGCGGGCCCAGGCCGGTGCCGAGGAACAGATCGGTGATGTCGCGGCGACGGCACTTGGTGCCGTTGAGGTAATAGTTGCTGGTGCCGTCGCGGCTGACCGTGCGCTTGACCGAGATCTCGTTGAACGAGGCGTACTCGCCGGAGATCGTGTGGTCCGAGTTGTCGAAGATCAGCTCGACGGTGGCCTGCGAGACCGGCTTGCGGGCATTGGAACCGGAGAAGATCACGTCGGTCAGCGAGTCGCCGCGCAGGCGGCTGGCCGAGCTCTCGCCCATGACCCAGCGCACGGCGTCGATGATGTTCGACTTGCCGCAGCCATTGGGCCCCACCACGCCGGTCATGTTGGTCGGCAGGTGCAGGGTGGTCGGATCGACGAACGACTTGAAGCCGGACAGCTTGATCGTGGAAAGACGCATGGCGTGATTGGGTTCCAACAGGCGCCTTGGGGGCGTCCGTATTGTGGATGTCAGGTCAGCCAGCACCTCAAGCCATTGATTTCAAAAGAATTCAATGAAGCCAAGGGTGACACAATGGAATGAGTATAACGGCGCGAATGTTCCACGGGCGGGATGACCAGCCGAGAATGCCCATACACGTACTCCGTTTCACGCTTGAATGTCGCTTTGGGATCGGGCAGCCCCCTCCATAATTAACCAAATTATTGATTTTAAAGTATATTTTTTGAGTCAACCTAGCCAGCTACGTCTCCAGGCTGCAGCATGGACCGATGAACAGCCCCAGCCAGCCTTCCTACCAGGAGCTGAAGTTTGAGCACCTTGGCCAAGCCCGGGATCGCGCCTTTCTTGGAGGCAATCCATACCTGCCTCCCGATACTCCCTGGCCTTGCGACGCAAAGGCGAAGCCGATGCTTCATCTTGCGAGCCTGCCTGCACCCTTCGTTCAAACGCATGCCCAGAAGATCGAAATCAGAGCTGATCTCTGCGTGTCGATCTTCACGCCTTATGACGTTCTTGACGATGCCTACATCGAAATCGCTCTACTGACTGGCGGACGTGTCATCGCTTACGCACCCCACGAATCCGGTCCAGACAGCGCAGCGCCCCCTTTTGATCCGCGCCTGATCACCACTGCCACGGCCTCCATCCCGGATGACGCCGCGAACGGAATCGCCAAGATTGGCGGAATTCCCGTCTGGCTTCAGGACGATTGCACCGATGGCCGGGAATTCATCCTCCAGATCAACGGCTCCCGATTGAACCGGGCAGCACCCACGCACCGAGGAATTCTGGTCGGCGGAATGGGGTATCTGTTGCTTGATCGCAACATTCCCTCACCTTCGATGGACTGCGGTCGATTCGTCATCCAGACGACCTGAGCAATCAGTCGAGCACGCCTCGACTCTATATGTCCAACATTCGCCCAAAACAAAACGGGCACCCTTGCGGGCGCCCGTTCTGCGGTGATTCCTGGCCTTGCGGCGTGGGATCAGGCTTCGGCGACGACGACGACCTTGACGGTGGTCTCGACGTCGGCGTGCAGGTGGACCAGCACGTCGTATTCGCCGATGTTGCGGAAGGCGCCTTCGCCCAGGATGACTTCGCTCTTGCTGACCGGCAGGCCGGCAGCGGTGAAGGCATCGGCGATTTCGCGGGCGCCGACCGAGCCGTACAGCTTGCCTTCGGTCGAAGCGTTGGCCGGGATGGTCACGCTCGCGCCTTCCAGCTTGGCCTTGCGGGCGTCAGCGTCGGCGTGGATGGCCTGGGCCTTGGCTTCGTATTCGGCGCGCTTGGCTTCGAACTCGGCCTTGTTGCTCTCGGTGGCCGGCACGGCCTTGCCCTGCGGCACGAGGAAGTTACGGCCGTAGCCCGGCTTCACGTCGACCAGGTCGCCCAGGTTGCCGAGGTTGGTGACTTTCTGCAGGAGGATCAGCTGCATGGTATTGCTCCAGATGAGTTATTCGTTAGCGAGGCGATGCCCCGCAACAAAGGCTGTCCGAATAGCTGGCACAGCGGGGGCGGCACCGGGCCGCCCCGCCGGGCATCAGACGTCGTGGTTGTCGGTGTACGGGATCAGGGCCAGGAAGCGAGCGCGCTTGACGGCGGTCGCCAGCTGACGCTGGTACTTCGACTTGGTACCGGTGACGCGGCTCGGCACGATCTTGCCGTTCTCGGTCAGGTACTGGCGCAGGGTGTTGAGATCCTTGTAGTCGATCTCCTTCACACCTTCAGCCGTGAACTTGCAGAACTTGCGGCGACGGAAGAACTTGGACATGGGAAGGCTCCTTAGGCGGCGGAAGCGGCGTCGTCGCCGGCTTCGTTGTCAGCGGTGGTGGTGGACTCGCCTTCTTCGTCGTCACGACGACGGCGCTCACCGCGCTCCGGCTTGTCACCCTTCTCGTCCTTGCTCTTCATGATCAGCGACTGCTCGGTGTCAGCCTCGTCACGCTTGATGACCAGGTTGCGCAGCACGGCGTCGTTGAAGCGGAAGCTTTCGGTCAGTTCGTTCAGAACGGCCTGGTCGGCTTCGATGTTCATCAGCACGTAGTGGGCCTTCACCAGGTTCTGGATCGGGTACGCCAGCTGGCGGCGGCCCCAGTCTTCCAGACGGTGGATGGTGCCGTTGCCGTTCTCGACCAGCGACTTGTAGCGCTCGATCATGGCCGGGACCTGCTCGCTCTGGTCCGGGTGGACCATGAACACGATTTCGTAATGACGACTCATGTTTTTTCTACCTTTCGGATGTGGCCTCGCGGCCGGACAGCCCCCCGCCGTTGAGACCGCGGTGGGGCAAGGATTCCCGCCAGGAAGGCAGGAAGCCGCGCATTATGGCGCAGATGGGGTGGCCGGGCAACCGGCGGGCTACAGGGCAACCTGAACCGGGCTACCCCAGATCCACATGAAGGCGGTGCTGGCCGCATTCCAGGCACTGGAACAGGCAGCCAATCATCTCCCCGTCCCGGCTCAGGTGTTCCAGCACCCAGTCGGCGTCGCGCGGGTTGACCTCAACCACGTCGGGCCGGACCTCGTCGAGGATGGGCTGGAGGTCCTCGCTACCGGCGTAACCGAGGAAGGCGCAGGGCCGCTCACAATGGCTGAGCCAGACCGACTGCTGCCAGGACGAGTAGCCCGGGGTGCGCTCGCAGATCTCCAGCAGCAGCTCGCGGGCGATGGTCGGCGGCGGATCGGCCGGATCCGGGGATACCCCCTCGATATCGCTCCAGCCGGTGAATTCACCCTCGTAACTGGCCACTGCCCTGCCATCGGCAATGCACCAGGGGCACAGGTAATCGGGGCTCAGAACGGAGTAGAACGGCCCCCGGTAGCGCAGTGTGCGCGGCTGACCACAGCAGTCGCAGACCCCGTCGACCTCTTCGAAGGAGAGGGCGTAGGCGTTGGGGTGATAAATGAAAAGCGGTCGTTCCATCCGTGGATCCCTTCCCTGCCGACCAAGGTCGGCATGTACCAGCGCCCGGCCATGCCCGGCGGACGCCAGAACCAGCCCTCAGGCCTTGTCGGCGTCGGTGGTGAAGCTTTCACCGCAGCCACACTCGGCGGTGGCGTTCGGGTTGCTGAACGTGAACGTTTCGCTCAGGCCGTGCTTGCCGAAGTCGATCACGGTGCCGTCCACCAGCGCCAGGCTCTTGGCGTCGACGTAGATCTTCACGCCGTCCTGATCGAAAACGGTATCGCCCTCGCGCTCGTCGCGGGCCAGGTCGGTGATGTGACCCCAGCCCGAGCAACCGGTCTTGGTCACGCCGAAACGCAGGCCCAGCGCGCCGGGGGTCTGGGCGACAAAGCGCTGCACGCGCTCGAAGGCAATGGGGGTCAGGCTGACGGCCATGGGGCTACTCCATAGGTACGGGGGCATTATAAGGAGCCGTTGCCACGAAAAATGCCTCGCAAGCAGAACGCTGCAACCGGTAAACTCCCGTGTTCACAGATCGAGTCGATCAGCAGAGGATTCAAGTCATGACGGTGGTCAGCGTTGAACATGCGCTTGCCGGGAAGATCCCGGAAGGCGGCGAAGTCACGGTACGCGGATGGGTGCGCACGGTGCGCGGTTCAGCGAATCTGGCCTTCGTGAATGTGAGCGACGGCTCCTGCTTCGCGCCGATCCAGGTCGTGGCCGGCGACAGCCTGGCCAACTTCGATGAGATCAAGCGCCTGACCAGCGGCTGCTCGGTCATCGCCACCGGCACCCTGGTGAAGTCGCAGGGCAAGGGCCAGTCATTCGAGATCCAGGCCAGCACGCTGGACGTGGTCGGCTGGGTCGAAGACCCGCTCACCTACCCGATCCAGCCCAAGCCGATGTCGCCGGAGTTCCTGCGCGAAGTGGCGCACCTGCGCCCGCGCACCAACCTGTTCGGCGCGGTCACCCGCATCCGCAACTGCCTGGCCCAGGCCGTGCACCGTTTCTTCCACGAGAACGGCTTCAACTGGATCAGCACCCCGATCATCACCACCTCCGACGCCGAAGGCGCCGGCCAGATGTTCCGCGTGTCCACCCTGGACATGGTGAACCTGCCGCGTGACGAGAAGGGCGCGATCGATTTCAGCCGCGACTTCTTCGGCAAGGAAACCTTCCTGACCGTGTCCGGCCAGCTGAACGTCGAGGCCTACTGCCTGGCGCTGAGCAAGGTCTACACCTTCGGCCCGACCTTCCGCGCCGAGAACAGCCACACCACCCGCCACCTGGCGGAGTTCTGGATGATCGAGCCGGAAATCGCCTTCGCCGACCTGGCCGAAGACGCGCGCCTGGCCGAAGAGTTCCTGAAGTACCTGTTCCGTGCGGCGCTGAACGAGCGTGGCGACGACCTGGCCTTCATCGCCGAGCGCGTGGACAAGAACGCGATCACCAAGCTGGAAGACTTCATCAATGCGCCGTTCGAGCGCATCGACTACACCGATGCGGTCAGCCTGCTGCAGAAGTCCGGCAAGAAGTTCGACTTCCCGGTCGAATGGGGCCTGGACCTGCAGACCGAGCACGAGCGCTGGCTGACCGAAGAACACGTCGGCCGCCCGGTGGTGGTGACCAACTATCCGGAGCACATCAAGGCCTTCTACATGCGCCTGAACGACGACGGCAAGACCGTTGCCGCGATGGACGTGCTGGCCCCGGGCATCGGCGAGATCATCGGCGGCAGCCAGCGCGAAGAGCGCCTGGACGTGCTGGACGCGCGCATGGCCCAGTTCGGCCTGGATCGTGAGCACTACAGCTGGTATCGCGACTTCCGCCGCTATGGTTCGGTGCCGCACGCCGGCTTCGGCCTGGGCTTCGAACGCCTGGTGGTGTACGTCTGCGGGCTGTCCAACATCCGCGATGCGATCCCCTACCCGCGCGCCCCGGGCAGCGCGGACTTCTAAGCCCCACACGACCACGGAGGTACCGCTCCCATGACCCTGTTCTTCGCCCTCTGTTTCGTCGGCGTTGCAGTGGCCGGGTTCAGTGCCTTCGTGATCTTCTGGCCGCTGACCCTGGTGCACGTACGCGATCGCCATCCGGCGCTCGCCGAGCGCTTCGGCAGCGGTGCCTTCCTCAAGCCCGATGCCCTGGCCTGGCTGCTGCGCCGTGACTATCGCCAGCAGCCGGACCGCTCGCTGTCCGGGCTGGCGACGCCGGCCTGGGTATCGCTGCTGACCCTGCTGGCCGGACTGGGCATGGCCGCCCTGCTCTGGCTGGCCTCGCTCTGGTAACACATCCATGAATGACATCACCGCCTCGCGCGACAGCTGGTGGCTGGCCAGCCTCGGCAACACCCTGATCTGGGCGCGCCTGCGCGTGCGCCCGGCCGGCACCGCCGAAGTGCTCGACAGCGATGGCAACACGCTGAGCTATGACAGCGAAGACACCGCGCGTTCGCAGCTGTTCGACGCCGAATTCGTCGAGTACGACGGCCTGGACGAGGAAGACGCGCTGGTGCGCGGCTTCAGCCTGCACGAGGTGCAGCCGCCGCAGGCCGACAGCGATGAGGGCCTGCGCGGCCGCATGATCCAGTCGCTGGGCGGGCGCGCCTGACCCTGCATGTTCACCCCGCGCGCCTTCGCCGAGACCGACCTGCTCTGGCTGGACCGCCTGCTGGCGCGCGACCCGTTCGTTACCGTGCTTACGCCCGGCAGCGATGGCCTGCCGGAGCTGACCCGGATGCCGGTGCTGTACCGGCGTGACGGCGACCAGATCGAACTGCGCGGCCACTGGGCGCGCGCCAACCCGCAGTCGCGCCACCGCGGCGCGGCGAAGGTACTGATCGATGGTCCGCATGGCTACGTCTCGGCCAGCTGGTATCCGGACAAGGAACCCGCTGCGCGGGTACCCACCTGGAACTACGCCGCCGCCGAGCTGCGTGGCCAGCTGCAGACCTTCGACGATACCGAGGCGCTGGCCGAACTGGTCGGCGCGATCAGCGACCGCTTCGAAGCGAGTGTCGGCCAGGCCTGGCAGTTCGATGCCACGCGTGCCGAACATGGCCCGGAGCTGCGCGCCATCGTCGGCTTCCGCTTCCAGGTCGAACAGGTGCAGCTGAAGCTCAAGCTGAGCCAGAACCATCCCGATGCCAACCAGCGCGCGGTGATCGCCGAACTGGAACAGTTGGGCACCCCCGCTTCCACCGAGTTGGCGCAGTGGATGCGCTGGCACCGCGAACAGGCCGCCCGCAGCGACTGAACGCCCCAGATTCCCGCGACGACGCAGCCGGACGGCTGCGGCGAGCCCCCACCCGACGCCAGGGACCCATACATGAAAGACATCCACAAACTGCTGCAGAACAACCGCGACTGGGCCGACCGCATCGAGAAGGAAGACCCCGAGTTCTTCCACCAGCTCGCCAAGCAGCAGCACCCCGAATACCTGTGGATCGGCTGTTCCGATTCGCGCGTGCCGGCCAACCAGATCATCGGCATGGCCCCGGGTGAAGTGTTCGTGCACCGCAACGTCGCCAACGTGGTCGCCCACACCGATCTGAACTGCCTGAGCGTGGTGCAGTACGCGGTGGACCAGCTGAAGGTGAAGCACATCCTGATCGTCGGCCACTACGGCTGCGGCGGCGTGCATGCCTGCCTGCACAACACCCGCGTCGGCCTGGCCGACAACTGGCTGCGCCACGTTGGCGACGTGATGCAGAAGCACACCGGCATCCTCGATGCGATCGAGACCGACGAGCTCAAGCACGCACGCCTGTGCGAACTGAACGTGATCGAGCAGGTGGCCAACCTGTGCCGCTCGACCATCGTGCAGGACGCCTGGGCCCGCGGCCAGAAGCTGATGGTGCACGGCTGGGTCTACAGCCTGAAGGACGGACGCGTGCGCGAGATGGGCATCGACGTCGGTTCGCAGGAAGAGCTGCAGCCCGCCTATGAAAAGGCCCTGTCCTACGTCCCGCGCAAGGGCAAGCGCGACTGATCCCTTACGGATGACCACCATGCTCGCTTCGCCGATCAACCTGCACGCCTGGATCGAAGAAAACCGCCACCTGCTGAAGCCGCCGGTGGGCAACAAGATGATCGACAACGGCGACTTCATCGTGATGGTGGTGGGCGGGCCGAACTCGCGTACCGACTTCCACTACGACGAAGGCCCGGAGTGGTTCTACCAGCTCGAAGGCGAGATGGTGCTGAAGGTGCAGGAAGACGGCGCGGTGCGCGACATTCCGATCCGCGCCGGCGAGATCTTCCTGCTGCCGGCAAAGGTTCCGCACTCGCCGCGGCGCCCGCCCGGTGGTATCGGTCTGGTGGTCGAGCGCAAGCGCCTGCCGCACGAGATGGACGGCGTGATCTGGCACTGCGAGCGCTGCAACCACAAGCTGCACGAAGAGTATTTCCCGCTGCAGAACATCGAGACCGACCTGCCCAAGGTGTTTGCGCGCTATCACGCCAGCCTGGAACTGCGTACCTGCAGCCAGTGCGGGCACGTGGACCCGCTGCCGGTGCCAGCGGCAGGCTGAGCCATCGAACGGTAGTTGCCCACCTTGGTGGGCGCATGCTCGCCCCCGCTCTGGTAGATGCCCACCTTGGTGGGCGCTTGCCCCCGCTCTGGTAGTTGCCCACCTTGGTGGGCGCTTGCTTGTACGTGCGCCAACCAAGGTTGGCGACAACCGGGTCATGCGGCGCTGGCGTTGGGTTGGCAGCTACCGGGCCATGCCCCAGGCGCTACACTGGCGGTCCCGTTGCAGCCTGTTGCCCGACCATGTCCGACCTGCTCAGCCGCACCCACGCCATTGCCCTGGACGCCGCCGATCCGCTGCGCCCGCTGCGCAATGAATTCCTGATTCCGCGCCATGGCGGCGGCGAGCAGACCTACTTCGTCGGCAACTCGCTGGGCCTGCAGCCGCGTGGCGCGCAGGCGGCCGTGCAGGAAGTGATGAAGCAGTGGGGTGAGCTGGCGGTGGAAGGCCACTTCACCGGCCCGACGCAGTGGCTGTCCTACCACCGCCTGGTGAGCGCGCAGCTGGCCCGCGTGGTCGGTGCGCTGCCCAGCGAGGTGGTTGCAATGAACACGCTGAGCGTGAACCTGCACCTGATGATGGTCAGCTTCTACCGGCCCACGGCCGAGCGCCCGGTGATCCTGATGGAAGCCGGCGCATTCCCGACCGATCGCCACGCGGTGGAAGCACAGATCCGCTTCCATGGTTTCGACCCGGCCGAGTGCCTGGTGGAAGTGCAGCCGGACGAGGCCAACGGCACGATTTCACTGACCGCGATCGAGCATGCCATCGCCGAGCACGGTTCACGCCTGGCGCTGGTGCTGTGGCCTGGCGTGCAGTACCGCACCGGCCAGGCCTTCGACCTCGATGCGATCACCCGCGCCGCACGCCTGCAGGGCGCGCGTATCGGCTTCGACCTGGCACACTCGGTCGGCAACCTGCCGCTGCGCCTGCATGACGTGGCCCCTGATTTCGCCGTGTGGTGCCACTACAAGTACCTCAACAGCGGCCCGGGCGCGGTTGCCGGCGCCTTCGTCCACGAGCGCCATCACCGCGACACCAGCCTGCCGCGCTTTGCCGGCTGGTGGGGCCATGAGGAATCCACCCGCTTCCAGATGGCACCGCAGTTCACCCCGGCCATCGGTGCCGAAGGCTGGCAGCTGAGCAATCCGCCAATCCTCGGCCTGGCGCCGCTGCGCGCCTCGCTGGACCTGTTCGAGCGCGCCGGCATGGAGGCGCTGCGCAGCAAGTCGCTGGCACTGACCGGCATGCTCGAAGCACTGGTCCGTGCGCGCCTGTCCGGCGTGCTGGACATCATCACCCCGGCCGAGCCGCAGCGCCGTGGCTGCCAGTTGTCGCTGCGCGTGATCGGTGGCCGCGAGCGCGGCCGTGCGCTGTTCGAGCATCTGCGCGGCATCGGCGTGCTCGGCGACTGGCGCGAACCCGACGTGATCCGCATCTCGCCCACGCCGCTCTACAACCGCTACCTGGACGTGCACCACTTCGTCGAGGAAGTGGAAGCCTGGGCCGGCCTCTAAGCCGGCCCCTCCCCTACTGCTGGACAGTTCGTTGATCGCACACGCTTCCCGCTCGTTGAGCATTATCGGTGCCGGCCTTGCCGGGTCCCTGCTGGCCATCCTGCTGTCACGCCAGGGCTGGCGCATCACCTTGTACGAACGCCGCGGCGATCCACGCGTGGCCGACTACGAGAGCGGCCGCTCGATCAACCTGGCGTTGGCCGAGCGTGGGCGCAACGCACTGCGTCAGGCGGGCGTGGAAGACGAGGTGATGGCGCGCGCGGTGATGATGCGCGGGCGCATGGTGCACCCGCGCGAGGGCGAACCGCAGCTGCAGCGCTATGGCCGCGACGACAGCGAAGTGATCTGGTCGATCCACCGCAGCGACCTGAACACCACGCTGCTGGAGCTGGCCGAACAGGCCGGCGCCACCGTGCACTTCCATCGCCGCCTGCACACCGTCGATTTCGATGCGGGTTACGCACGCTTCATCGATGACCGTGACGACAGCCCGCACGACATCCGTTTCGACACCCTGATCGGTGCCGACGGTGCCGGTTCGGCACTGCGTGCGGCGATGAACCGGCGCGCGCCGCTGGGTGAGGACATCGCCTTCCTCGACCACTCCTACAAGGAGCTGGAGATCCCGCCGGCTGCCGATGGGAGCTTCCGAATCGAGCGCAATGCACTGCACATCTGGCCGCGCGGCCACTACATGTGCATCGCCCTGCCCAACCATGAAGGCACCTTCACCGTCACCCTGTTCCTGCCCAACCAGGGCGACCCCAGCTTCGCCACGGTCAACACCGGCGCACAGGCCGAGGCGCTGTTCGCGCGCGAGTTCGCCGACACCCTGCCGTTGATCCCGAACCTGCGCGCGGACTGGGAGCAGCATCCGCCGGGCCTGCTTGGCACGCTCACTCTGGAACGCTGGCACCAGCAGGGCCGCGCCGTGCTGATCGGCGACGCCGCGCATGCGATGGTGCCGTTCCATGGCCAGGGTATGAACTGCGCGTTCGAGGACTGCGTTGCGCTGGCCCGTCACCTGATGGAGGCCGATGATCTGGAAGGCGCGTTCGCCGCGTTCGAAGCCGAGCGCAAGCCAAATGCGCGCGCAATCCAGCAGATGGCGCTGGAGAACTACCTGGAGATGCGCGACCGCGTGGCCGATCCCGCCTTCCTGCTGCAGCGCGAGCTGGAACAGGAACTGCAGCGGCGCTGGCCGACCCGCTTCGTACCGCACTACACGATGGTCACTTTCCTGCACACGCCGTACGCCGAGGCGCTGCGCCGCACCGAACTGCAGCGCGACATGCTGGTGGCCGCCACCGCCGGTCACGATTCACTGGACAACATCGACTGGACCGCACTGGAAGCACAGATCCACGCCCAGCTACCGGTCCTGGAGGGCGCGCACTGATGGCTGACAGCTTCCTGTTCTACGACCTGGAAACCTTCGGCCAGGACCCGCGGCGCACGCGCATCTCGCAGTACGCCGCGATCCGTACCGACGCCGATCTCAACGAAATCGACACGCCGGTCAGTTTCTTCGTGCGCCCGGCCGATGACCTGCTGCCCTCGCCGATGGCCACCCTGGTCACCGGCATCACCCCGCAGCAGGCACTGGCCGAGGGCATCAGCGAGGCCGAGGCCTTCGATCGCATCAACGAGCAGCTGTCGCGCCCCGGCACCTGTGCGCTGGGCTACAACACGCTGCGCTTCGACGATGAGTTCGTCCGCTACGGCCTGTTCCGCAACTTCCACGACCCGTACGAACGCGAGTGGCGCAACGGCAATTCGCGCTGGGACCTGCTGGACATGCTGCGGCTGATGCGCGCGATGCGCCCGGACGGCATCCAGTGGCCGCTGCGCGAGGATGGCGCCACCTCGTTCAAGCTCGAGCACCTGGCCGAGGCCAACAACGTGCGCGAAGGCGATGCGCACGAAGCGCTGTCCGACGTACGCGCCACCATCGGCATGGCACGCCTGTTCAAGCAGTCGCAGCCACGGCTGTGGGAGTACGCGCTGAAGCTGCGCGACAAACGCTTCGTCGGCAGCCTGCTGGACGTGGCCGCGATGAAGCCGGTACTGCACATTTCCATGCGCTACCCGGCCAGTCGCCTGTGCGCGGCCCCGGTGCTGCCGCTGGCCGCGCACCCGACCATCAACAACCGGGTGATCGTGTTCGACCTGGAAGGCGAGATCGACGATCTGCTGGAACTGCCGGCCGAGGTGATCGCACAGCGCCTGTACATGCGCGTCAGCGAGCTGCCCGAAGGCGTGGCGCGGGTGCCGCTGAAGGAAGTGCACCTGAACAAGGTGCCCGCGCTGATCGCCTGGAACCACCTGCGCGCCGATGACCACGCGCGCCTCGGCCTGGACGTGGCCGCGATCGAGGCCAAGGTGGAACGCCTGCGCGCGTTCGCCCCGCAGCTGGCCGAGAAGGCCCGGCAGGTCTACAACCAGCCCCGCGCCGCCACCGTGGCCGATGTCGATGCCTCGCTCTACGACGGCTTCCTCGGCAATGGCGACAAGCCGCTGCTTGCGCTGGCACGCACCACCGCGCCGGAGCAGCTGGCCGCGCTGGAAGGCCGCTTCCGCGACCCGCGCCTGCCGGAGCTGCTGTTCCGCTACCGCGCGCGCAATCATCCCGACAGCCTCGCGCCGGCTGAACGCCAGCGCTGGCAGGATTACCGCCGCCAGCGCCTGCTCGGAGACGGCGGGCTGGGCGAACTCAACCTGCCCCAGTACCAGCAGCAGCTCGATGCACTGGCCGCTGAAGCGCCCGACGATGCACGGCGCCAGGCCCTGCTGCAATCGCTGCGCGACTGGGGCCAGCACCTGCAGGAGACCTTGTGAGTACCTATTTCTCGGACGCCAGCTTCAAGTTCCTGCGCAGCCTGGCGCGGCATAACGACAAGGCGTGGTTCAACGACCACCGCCAGCAGTATGAAGACCACGTGCGGCAGCCATTCCTGCGCCTGCTGGGTGACCTGCAGCCGGCGCTGGCCGAGGTCAGCGACCACTTCCGCGCCGATACCCGCGGCGTCGGCGGCTCGCTGTTCCGCATCCATCGCGACGCGCGCTTCTCCAACGACAAATCCCCGTACAAGACCTGGCAGGGTGCACGCCTGTTCCACGAACGCCGCCGCGAGGTGGCCGCGCCTTCGTTCTACGTGCACCTGCAGCCGGGCGAGAGCTTCGTCGGTGCCGGCCTGTGGCATCCGGAACCGGAGACCCAGCGCCGCGTGCGCCATTTCATCCTCGACAACCCCGGCAGCTGGAAGGCCGCCGCGCATGCACCGGCCCTGCGCAAACGCTTCGACTTCGAGGAGAGCGAAAAGCTGGTGCGGCCGCCGCGCGGCTTCCCGGCCGACTTCGAATTCATCGACGACCTCAAGCACCGCAACTGGGTGATGTGGCGCTCGCTGGACGACGCCACCATGACCGGCCCGCGCCTGCTGTCCACGCTGGGCAAGGACCTGGCCGCGCTCGGCCCGTTCGTCGACTACCTGTGCGCGGCGCTGGACCTGGAATTCTGATGCCGTTGGCACAGCAACGCCGCACGCTGGGCCGCACCGGCCTGGCGGTTTCGCCGGTGGGCCTGGGCTGCTCCGGCTTCTGGGGGCATCGCCGCTTCCCGGAACAGTCGGCCGCGCACGTGGTCGAGCAGGCACTGGCACAGGGCGTGAACCTGTTGGACACCGGACACAACTATTCCGGTTTCCACGCCGAGCCGCGGCTGGGCCGCATCCTGCGCCCGTTGCTGAAGCGATACCCGCGCGAGTCGCTGGTGATTTCCAGCAAGGGCGGCACACTGACCGGCCAGGCCGGCGTCAGCGGCGCCGAGCAACGCAATTTCTCGCCGGCAGCCATCACTGCCAGCTGCGAGGCCTCGCTGCGCAACCTCGGCCTGGATTACCTGGATATCTACCAGCTGCACGGTGCCAGCCAGCACGACATCAACGATGACCTGCTGGCCGCGCTGCAACGCCTGCGCGAACGCGGGCTGATCCGGCACACCGGCATCAATACGCACACGGCATCGACCCTGCGCTGGATGATCGACCATCCCACGCTGTTCGACGTGGTGCTGCTCGATTACAACGCCCTGCAGCAGGACCGTGAACCCCTCATCGACCAGTTGCACGCGGTGGGCATAGGCGTACTGGCCGGCACCGTGCTGGCGCAGGGCCATCTGCTGCCACCACGCCCGCGCCTGCCACGACCGGCGGATGCCTGGTACCTGGCCAGGGCCTGGCTCAAACCGAGCAGCCGTCAACTGATGCGCAGCGCACGCAACATGCGGAAGGCACTCGCCGCCATCCGCAGCCAGCGCCCGGCCCAGACCGCGTTTGCCTACGCCCTGGGCCATCCCGGCGTGGCCAGTGGCATCCTGGGCACCACCCGCACCGGCAGCCTGGACGAAGTACTGGCGACGCGGCTTGAGGCACTGACCGCAGCCGAACGCCAGCAGCTGGTGGACGCCTTCGGTGATGGCCGCGGATCTCCCAGTCATTGAGTCTTCACCCCATGCTGCTGCGGTTGCGGCAGTCTGGGCGGCATGAAGAAACTCACCGCACTCGTTGGGCTGCTGGTCCTGGCCTTGGCCGCCTGGTGGTTCGGCGGCCCGTACATGACCGTCAATGGCCTGTCCAAGGCCATTGAGCAACGCGACACCGCGCGCCTGGAGCGTTACGTCGATTTCCCGCGCGTGCGCAGCAGCCTGCGCGCGCAGCTCAATGACTATCTGGTGCGCCAAGCCAGCCCGGATGTGGCGGCCAGCCCGTTCGGTGCCCTGCTGTACGGACTGGGCGACCAGCTTGGTGGTGCCGCGGTGGACACCATGGTGACCCCGACCGGGATCGGCGCGATGCTGCAGGGTCACGTGCTGTGGAAGCGCGGCCGCAATGAACTGCAGGGCGGCGATGCCTTCGGCGCGACCGAACCCGCACGGCCGCTGAAGCATGCCGAACATCATTTCGAAGCGCTGGACCGCTTCGTGATCGATGTCGATCGCGGCCCCGGCCAGCCGCCGATGAAGGTGGTGCTGGAACCGCAGGGTCTGCGCTGGAAGGTGGTGGACCTGCAGCTGGGGATGTCGGGCAGCCCGTGACCGGACCCGTGGCCTGACGGCAATGCCAACCAAGGTTGGCGACTACCGGGGCATGGCGCTCTGGTAGATGCCCACCTTGGTGGGCATGGATCCAATACGGCGCCAACCAAGGTTGGCGACTACCGGGGTACAGCGCTGTGGTAGATGCCCACCTTGGTGGGCACGGATGCATGGCAGTGCCAACCAACGGTTGGCACCCACCCGGCATGGTTTCACCCCTCGTTGGCAACGCCATGCGGCACGTGGCCGGCGGCTACATGCTCTCGGGCGCTGTCGATGTTGTGCTGCGAATCATCGAAGAAGATGTCGGCACCGAACGCCTGCAGGAACGGCCCCTTGTGGCGCCCTCCGAGGAACAGCGCCTCGTCCAGGCGCACGCCCCACTCGCGCAGGGTGCGGATCACCCGCTCATGCGCCGGTGCCGATCGCGCGGTGACCAGCGCGGTACGGATCGGTGCACTGTCTCCGGCCGGGAACACTTCCTGCAGCGTGTGCAGCGCCGATAGGAAGCCACGGAACGGCCCGCCGCTGAGCGGCTCTCGGGCGCGCTCGCGTTCGTGGCGGCCAAAGGCTTCCACGCCCTGCTCGCGCGAAATGCGCTCACTCTCGTCGCCGAAGATCACGGCGTCACCGTCAAAGGCGATGCGCAGCTGGCCGGCCGGGCGACCGGTATCGATCTGGTCGGCCGCCGCGGCGGCGGTTTCGCCAGGCGGCTTGGGCAGGATGGTCGCCGCCGCGATGCCATGGCGCAGCGCGCTGCGCACCGATTCGGGGTTGGCCGACAGGAACAGGTCGGTACCGAACGGCTTCACGTACGGCCAGGTCGGCTCGCCGGCGGTGAACGTTGCGCGGATGATGCCCAGGCCGTAGTGCTGGATCGAATTGAAGATGCGCAGGCCGGTATCGGCCGAATTGCGCGACAGCAGGATCACCTCGACCCGCGGGTTCTCCGGGCTGGCGCCCTGGTTCAGCGCCAGCAACTTGCGCACCACCGGGAAGGCCACGCCGGGCCCGAGGATATCGTCCTCGTGCTGGCGCTGGAATTCGGCATAGGCCGCCACGCCATCGCTCTCGAACAGCGCATGGCTTTCCTCGAGGTCGAACAGGGCGCGCGAGGTCACCGCGACGGTCAGCAAACGGGGGGAGTTGTCGCCCATCGGTGGGGGTCCTTCAAGCGGTCGGCGGGGCCGGCCGCCTATTGTCGTCAAAAAACGAACTGTTCGCTCAGGATCCGGTCTTCCAGGTTGTGCTCCGGGTCGAACAGCAGGGTCACGCGGCGGTCCTTCGACTCGCGGATGGTCACCTCGACCACGTCGCGGGTCTCGTGCGAATCCGCTGTAACGCTGACCGGGCGCTTGTACGGATCAAGCACGCGGAAACGCACCTCGGTGTCGGCCTTGAGGATCGCCCCGCGCCAGCGTCGCGGCCGGTAAGGGGCCAGCGGCGTCAGCGCGATGGTATGCGAGCCCAGCGGCAGCACCGGTCCGTGCGCGGAATAGTTGTAGGCGGTACTGCCTGCCGGGGTGGCCACCAGCACGCCGTCTCCGATCAGTTCGGCCACACGTTCCTGGCCGTTGAGGTCGATGCCGATATGCGCCGCCTGCCGGGTCTGGCGCAGCAGCGACACATCGTTGTAGGCCAGCGAACCGGTACTGGTGCCCGACTCGGTCAGCGCCACCATTTCCAGCGGGCGCAGGTTGGCCGGTTCGGCACGGGCAATGCGCGCCTGCACGTCGTCGTCGCCACGGTACTGGTTCATCAGGAAACCAACGGTGCCCAGCTTCATGCCGAACACCGGCTTGCCCAGGTGACCATGCCGATGCAGGGTCTGCAGCATGAAGCCGTCGCCCCCCAGCGGACACAGCACGTCGGCCTGCTCCGGCGCATGATCGCCATAGCGCGAGACCATCGCGGCGCGGGCCATCTGCGCGGGCTCGGTGGTGCTGGCCAGGAAAGCGATGCGGGGGGTGTCGCTCATCAGCGCGGCAGATCCGGAAGGGCTGGGCAAAGCATACCTCGCCCCCCGGACAGCGCAACCGCAGGCCGGATGGGGCACCCTCATCCAACTCAATGAAGGTTTCAGCGGTGCAGCAGGATCGAGCCCTTCCCGGCGACAGCAACGACATCTCGATATCGTCCGATAGGCTTCTCATACCACTCTCATGACCATTGATGTGCCGATCAGGTTCGCCTGGCACACCCAGCGTTGGCGCAGGCCCGCAGGGCACGTCGCGGATCGGCCGTCTATCCAAGAGAGAGCCCATGAGAATCCACCACCTCGCAATCGCCCTGGCGGCGTTGCTGCCAGCAGGCAACAGCCTCGCGCAGTCCGGTAGCGCCCACCTGACACCCAGCAGGATCAACTACCAGGAGCAACTACCTGACAGGTACTCCCATGTGGATTTCACAGTAAGCGCCAAGGACTGGATGGAGCGGGCACGGCTGCCTTCACATCAGTCCCAGCCAGGGGAAATGTCCTTCTTGATCTCCAACGCCGCTGGCAAAGACCAGAACTTCGAACTCATCGGAAAGTTCTCGCATCTGCCACCGGATGCCAACCGCATGATCATCCCTGCCTCGAAATGGGTGGACCTGGACAAGCGCGAACAGGGATGGGAAGTCATCGGCGACGTACGGGAGTTGATTCCTCACAATACCGAGCGCTGGTGGGTGCCCGCCATGGGCCGCAAATTCATCACCAAAGTCTCGCTGTACGACGGCCAGTGGGCCGGCGAGATCGGGTTGCCCAGCCAGCCCAATCTTCCCTATGACACGATTACCGTCACCAACCATGCGACGTGGCCTACCCGGATCATGGGCAACAACACGCTGTTCCCCGATGCGCAGATGAAGCTGGGGACCGGTGATGTGCATCACTTCGTGTTCGACCCGAACCATCGCAAATGGAAGCTTGATTACGCGACCCTTGTTCCGGTCAGCATCGCCAGGCATATGGACAAGCCCGATGCGCCCCGAACGGTAGTTGAGGTTACACCGGAAGATTCGCACAGGTCACTGCGTCTCCCTGACGTGGCCAGCGATCGGGATCGTCGCACCGTCTCCGTGCATCCGGCGCTCGATCGTTCCATTGCACTGATCGCCCGGAACATCTTCGATCACGCCACCACCTACTGGATGCTTGCGCCTGGCCAGTCGATGGAGCTGGTCTATATCGATGATGGCGGCGTGGGCAGCGGCCAATGGCACCCGCTGCGCTATCCGATCCAGCACTTCGATGCTGATACGCTGCCGGGTGGGCGCCTCGACAAGGCCCAGACGATGCTCACCTGGATTACGAGCAAGGGCAGGAACGTGAGCTTGCCCCACGTTTCAGCCTGGATGACGGAGCATGCGCGTATCGAAGTGGTAAACACCGACCCCAATGCAAGCATCAAGGTCACGGGCAACAGGGTCGACACTCTCAAGCGCCGCGAGCAGGCGTCTTTCCGCTTGACGAGGGTCAACGGCCGGCTCGACTGGGTCCGCGAAACCGACACCATCGACGTCACTCTGGTGGGCCCTCCGGGTCCAGGCCGGCCGGACGAAGACATCCTTGTATTGATGCGCGAGAACCTCAGGAAGACCAACGAGGCCTTGCAGAACTCCGGCGCAACGTTCCGCCTGCGTGAAGCAGTCGCAATGAATTACAGGGTACCTGCCGGAATGCCCACCCAGGCCATTCCGGAATGGCTGGCACAGCAGCCCGACTTCGAGTACGTGGTCGGCCTGCTCCGCTCAGATGGCCTGTACTACGGTGGTTTCGCCGACGGCTGCAGTGGCTCCCATCATTCTGCAGAGGCCATGCGCTTCGTGATCGCGACCAATGTGCTGTGCTCAACCGACGTCCTGCGCGAGGAAGTTGGCAAGGCCCTGGGCATGAAGATCAACGCCAAGCAACCGGTACCGGTCATCGGCTCGGGCAACGCACTGCCCATGTATCCAACCAGCACCCGCATCCTGGAAGACGGCAGCCGTGCCATCAACCACGGGCAGCGCGACGAGGTGCTGTACATGAATGGTGTCGCCGCAGACGTTGCCCGATACAGCGACAGCCTCAGGCCGTAACTCCAATACCCGGCACTGATCCAAGCGGTAGTGCCGGCCGCTGGCCGGCACTACCCGTCCCAGGCATGCGCCGCAAAACAAGACGGCCCCGCTTTCGCGGGGCCGTTCTGTTCAACACACGCCGGGCATAACCCGGCGGTACATCACTTACGCACCATGTGCAGCCAGCTGGCCCAGGCGCTGCACCGCGACCGAGACGGTCGGGTAGTCCAGGGTCTTCTGCTCGGCCAGTTCGGCCAGCATCGCCAGGGTGAAGCGCAGGCTGTTGTCGTCGCGACCCATCCAGGCCGCCACCTTCGCTTCAGCACTGCTGCCCTTGGTGCCCAGCACCTGGCCCGCCAGGTTGCGGTGGTTGGCGGCCAGCTCGTCACGCAGCACGCCACGTGCCACGGCGTGCCAACGGCCATTGACCTCCAGCGCGTCGACCTGCTCGAACAGCCACGGCAGCTGCAGGGCGTCGCCCAGGCGGAAGTGAACCTTGGACACGTCCACCGGCTTCAGCTTGCGGGTGCGGGCCAGTTCGATGATGTCGAACGCCGGCTCCAGGAAGTGCAGTTCGGCCAGCTGCTGCGCCAGCGCGGACGGCAGGCCCTTTTCCTTCCACTCGGCCACCAGGGCTTCGTAGGTCGGACGCTGCGAATCCGGCAGCACACCCGAAGCAACGCGGATGTCGTTGAACGGACCCTGGTAGCGGTTGACCGCTTCGGTGATGCCCGGCATCGCGCCGGGGCGCGACAGCAGCCAGCGCACGAACGAGCGCTGCAGCTTCCAGATCACTTCCAGTGCATCGATCTGCACCGACTCCGGCACCTTGCCGTCGAGGGCATCGATCTGCGCCCACAGCGCGCGTGCATCCAGCGTTTCACGGCTGATGGTGTAGGCCTTGGCGACCTCGGCGATGGAACGACCGGTGTCTTCCTGCATGCGCATCAGGAAGGTGGCGCCCATGCGGTTGATGGTCTGGTTGGTCACGGCCGTGGCGATGATTTCGCGCTTCAGGCGGTGACGCTCCATCGCGTCGGCGTACTTCTTCTGCAGCGGGGTCGGGAAGTAGCGCTGCAGCTCCTTGGACAGGTACGGATCTTCCGGGATGTCCGAATCCAGCAGCTGGGCGAACGCCACCAGCTTGGAGTAGGACAGCAGCACCGACAGCTCCGGACGGGTCAGGCCCTGGCCGCGTGCCTTGCGCTGCGACAGCTCCGCATCGGACGGCAGGAACTCGATCTGGCGATCAAGCAGGCCCTGCTGCTCCAGGGTACGGATGAAGTGCTGCTTGGAACCCAGGCGCTTGACTGCCATCCGCTCCATCAGGCTCAGCGCCTGGTTCTGGCGGTAGTTGTCGTTGAGCACCAGCTCGGCGACTTCATCGGTCATCGAGGCCAGCAGCTTGTTGCGCTGCTCGACGGTCAGCTTCTTGGCCCGCACCACATCGTTGAGCAGGATCTTGATGTTGACTTCATGGTCGGAGGTGTCGACACCGGCCGAGTTGTCGATGAAGTCGGTGTTGAGCAGCACGCCGGCCTGGGCGGCTTCGATGCGGCCCAGCTGGGTCATGCCCAGGTTGCCGCCCTCGCCCACCACCTTGCAGCGCAGCTCGCCACCGTTCACGCGCAGCGCGTTGTTGGCGCGGTCGCCGACATCGCTGTGCTGCTCGCTGGCGGCCTTGACGTAGGTACCGATGCCGCCGTTCCACAGCAGGTCGACCGGTGCCTTCAGGATCGCGCTCATCAGGTCGTTCGGCGACAGCGCCTTGACGTTCTCGTCCAGGCCCAGCACTTCACGCACCTGCGGGGTGATCTCGATCGACTTCAGGCTGCGCGGGTACACGCCGCCACCCTTGCTGATCAGCTTGGCATCGTAGTCCGCCCAGCTCGAACGCGGCACGGTGAACAGGCGCTCACGTTCGACGAACGTGGTGGCTGCATCCGGGTTCGGGTCCAGGAAGATGTGGCGGTGATCGAACGCAGCGACCAGGCGGATGTGGCGCGACAGCAGCATGCCGTTGCCGAACACGTCGCCGGACATGTCGCCGACGCCGACCGCGGTGAAGTCCTGGCTCTGGCTGTCACGGCCCAGCGCACGGAAGTGACGCTTGACCGACTCCCACGCACCGCGTGCGGTGATGCCCATGCCCTTGTGGTCGTAACCGACCGAACCACCGGAGGCGAAGGCATCGCCCATCCAGAAGCCGTGCGCGATGGCCAGGCCGTTGGCAATGTCGGAGAAGGTCGCGGTGCCCTTGTCGGCAGCCACCACCAGGTACGGATCGTCCATGTCGTGGCGCACGACATCCACCGGCGGCACGATCTTGTTGTTGACGATGTTGTCGGTGATGTCCAGCAGGCCCTGGATGAACAGCTTGTAGCAGGCCACGCCGTTGGCGAAGATCGCGTCGCGGTCGCCGTTCACCGGCGGGGTCTTGGCGAAGAAGCCGCCCTTCGCGCCAACCGGCACGATGACGGTGTTCTTGACCATCTGCGCCTTGACCAGGCCCAGCACTTCGGTACGGAAGTCTTCGCGACGGTCCGACCAGCGCAGGCCACCACGGGCGACCGCGCCGAAGCGCAGGTGGGTACCTTCCACGCGCGGGCCGTAGACGAAGATTTCGCGGTACGGGCGCGGCTTCGGCAGGTCCGGCACCAGCGCCGAATCGAACTTGAAGCTGATGACATGGCCGTGCTGGCCGTTGGCATCGGTCTGGTAGTAGCTGGTACGCAGGGTCGCGTCGATCACGCCCATGAACGAGCGCAGGATGCGGTCCTCGTCCAGGCTGGACACGCGGTCCATCAGCTTCAGCAGCGCATCGCGCGCGGCCTGCATCTGCGCGTCGCGGTCACCCTTGCGGGCGTCGACCACGGTCTTGAGCACCTTCAGGGTGGCGTCGTCGCCAGCAGCCAGCACATCGAAGTGGGCCTTCAGCTGGGCCTGGCCGGCGGCGATATCGTCCTTGCTCTCATGGCCGGTAGCCGGATCGAAGCGGGCTTCGAACAGCTCGACCAGCAGGCGGGCCAGCAGCGGGTAGCGCGCGAAGGTGCCTTCCACGTAGGCCTGCGAGAACGGCACGCCGGTCTGCAGCAGGTACTTGCAGTAGCCACGCAGCATGGCGACCTGGCGCCAGTGCAGGCCAGCGGCCAGCACCAGGCGGTTGAAGCCGTCGTTCTCGGCATCGCCGTGCCAGACGCGGGCGAAGGTCTCGCCGAAGGCTTCATCGACGCTGGCGGCATCGATCGCGCCGGCGGTCGACTCGACCTCGAAGTCCTGCACGTACACCGGCGCGTTGTCGACCGACAGGCGGTACGGACGCTCGGCGATCACGCGCAGGCCCATGTTTTCCATCATCGGCAGCGCGTCCGACAGCGGAATGTCGTCCAGCTGGCGATACAGCTTCAGGCGCAGGCCATCGCCGCTTTCGCGCGGCACGGCCTGCAGGCTCAGGCGCAGGTCGTCCGGGCCGGTCAGGGCATCGAGCTGGCTGACATCGTTGGCGGCAACGGCGGTGCTGTTGTCTTCAATGTAGCCGGCCGGCAGTGCCTTGCCGATACGGGCAGCGATGCGCAGGCCTTCGGTTTCGCCATGGCGGGTCACCAGCGCTTCGCGCAGGTCGTCCTGCCAGTTGCGCAGCACCTGGGCCAGCTTCTGCTCCAGTTCGGCGGTATCGACGTCCAGCATTTCGCCCGGCTTCGGGCGCACGATCAGGTGCACCTGGGCCAGCGGCGATTCGCCCAGCACCACCGAGCTGTCGACGTACTCGCCGTGCAGCGCGTCCTTCAGCATCGCTTCGATGCGCAGGCGCACGTCGGTGTTGAAGCGCTCACGCGGCAGGTAGACCAGCGCGGAGATGAAACGGCTGTACTTGTCACGGCGCAGGAACAGGCGGCTGCGCACGCGCTCCTGCAGGCCCAGCACGCCCATGGCAGTGCGGAACAGTTCGTCCTCGCTGGACTGGAACAGTTCTTCGCGCGGCAGGGTTTCCAGGATGTGGCGCAGGGCCTTGCCGCTGTGGCTGGCCGAGGCCAGGCCCGACTGCTTCATCACGTGCTCGTGGCGCTGGCGCACCAGCGGGATTTCCCACGGGCGACGGTTGTAGGCGCTGGAGGTGAACAGGCCGAGGAAGCGCTGCTCGCCGATGATCTTGCCCTTGGCGTCGAATTCCAGCACGCCGATGTAGTCCATGTAGCCGGCGCGGTGCACGCGCGAACGGGCATTGGTCTTGGTCAGGATCAGCGCGTCCTTCAGCCCGGACGTGGTGTTCAGCCCCTGCGCGGCCAGGGTCTTGACCGGACGGGCGGCGGACTTGTCCTTGCCGCGCATCAGGCCCAGGCCGGTGTCGTTCAGCGGCGCCAGCACCTCTTCCTTGCCCTGCTTCTCGACGCGGTACTCGCGGTAGCCGAAGAAGGTGAAGTGGTTGTCGGCGGCCCAGCGCAGGAATTCCTGTGCTTCCTTGCGCGACGCATCGTCGACCGGCAGCTGGCGGCTGCCCAGGTCGTCGGCCAGCGCCAGTGCCTTGTCCTTCATCGGCTGCCAGTCGCGCACGATCGCACGCACTTCGTCCAGCGCCTTGCTGATGGCCTGCTCGATGGCCGCCATGGCTTCGGCCGGCTGGCGGTCGATCTCCAGCAGCATCACCGACTCGGCATCACCCTCGCCGACCTTGACCAGCTTGCCGGCCTTGTCGCGGGTGAAGCGCAGCACCGGGTGGCCCAGCACGTGGACGCCCACGCCCTGTTCGGCCAGCGACATGGTGACGGTGTCGACCAGGAACGGCATGTCGTCGTTGACGATCTGCAGCACGGTGTGCGGCGATTCCCAACCGTTGGCCTTCGCGGTCGGATTGAACACGCGGACGTTGGCCTTGCCGGCCTTGCGGGCACGGGCGAATTCCAGCGTCTCAGCCGCGAGCGCGGCCCACTCTTCAGCGCTGTGGTGCGGGAACTCGTCCGACTCCATGCGCTTGTAGAAGTCAGTGGCGAAGGCCACCGCTTCGGCCTGTGCGGCCGCGGGGTAACGCTTGCGCAATGCCGTGTACACCGGCTCCAGGGAGAAACCAGCGGTCACTGCGACCTCCGACTCTGCTGGTTTGGTCTTGTTTTTCACGGTCTTGGCTGCGGTTTTTTGCGGTTTCATGGCAGAGCGATGCGCTTGCTCAGTTGGGAAAATGAAATTGTAGCCCTACCGCACGAAAAGGCCTTGCTGCAGGACGGAATAACCAGATTCGGGTTTGCTGCGGTTTAGACGCCTATTCAGTTCGCACCGGTATGGTGCTGGTGCGCGCTTCAGCACTGCCGACAGGATCGGCAAAGCGTGTTACCGGAAGACACACGCGGCGACGCCGATTCGATTCCACAATCCTGAACTGGACGGTATAGTCCACCGCGTGAACCCGGCCTACCTCCCCGTTGCCCTCGACGCACGCGATGAGCGCGTGTTCGATGCCGTGCGCGAGCTGTTGGCCCAGCAGGGCATGCAGATGAGCATGGACGCGGTGGCCCAGCATGCCGGCTGCTCCAAGCAGACCCTGTACTCGCGCTACGGCAACAAGCAGGAACTGCTGCGCCGGGTGATGCAGCGCCATGTCGGCCACGCTACCGGAGCCATGGTTCGTGCACTCCGCACTGACGACCTGCGTGCCAGCCTGCTCCAGTTCGCCACCGACTTCCTGGAGCATTTCAACCAACCGCACGTAGGGCAGGCCTGTCGGCTGATCGCCGCCGACGCGGCCCAGTTTCCCGAAGAGGCGCGTACGCTGTACCGGCATGGCGCCGGCGCGCTGACGCTTCATCTTGCTGAATGGATTGAAACCGTTTGCATGCGTGGCCAGCTCCGGCATGACGACCCGCACTTCATGGCCGAACTGCTGCTGAGCATGATCGCCGGTCAGGATTTCGACAAACAGCGTTTCCATACCCCCCATCGTGATGACGCGCAGCTGCGTCGGCGCTGGGCAGAGTTCTCCGTCGACAGCTTCCTGCGCGCGTTCGCGCCTCAGCCGTCGGCGGCCCCGTCTTCAAACCAACCCCGGAGTTCCTCCTGATGACCGCCCCACTCCGCACCCTTGCCCTGACGTGCGCCGTTGCTGTCGCGCTGGCTGCCTGCAAGAAGCCGGAACAGCAGACGCCCCCGCCGCCGGAGGTGGGCGTGATCGACGCCAAGCCGCAGACCCTGCCGCTGCAGCGTGAGCTGGTCGGCCGCCTGTCGCCGTTCCGCAGCGCCGACGTCCGCGCGCGCGTGCCGGGCGTACTGCTCAAGCGCGTCTACCAGGAAGGCTCGCAGGTCAAGCAGGGCCAGCCCCTGTTCCTGATCGACCCGGCGCCGCTGCGTGCTTCGCTCAATGCCTCCGAGGCCCAGCTGGCCTCGGCCCGCGCCACCTACGCCAATGCCAAGGTGGCCGCGGACCGCGCGCGTTCGCTGGCGCCGCAGCAGTTCGTCTCCAAATCCGACCTGGACAACGCCGAATCGGCCGAGCGCACCGCGCTGGCCGCGGTCAAGCAGGCCGAAGCGGCGGTGACCTCTTCGCGCATCAGCCTGGGCTATACCGAAGTGACCGCGCCGATCAGCGGTGTGGCCAACAAGCAGCAGGTCACCGAAGGCGCACTGGTCGGCCAGGGCGATGTGACCCTGCTGACCACCGTCGACCAGCTCGACCCGCTGTACGTGAACTTCTCGCTGAGCGTGGACGAGTTGACCCAGCTGCGCGCGCAGCAGGCCAAGGGTGCGCTGGCGCTGTCTGGTGACGGCAAGGCTACGGTCAACGTCAAGCTGGCCGACGGCAGCACCTACAGCGAACCGGGCACGCTGGACTTCTCTTCGACCACGGTCGACCCGGCCACCGGCGCGGTGTCGCTGCGCGCGCTGCTGCCGAACCCGCAGCAGATCCTGCTGCCCGGCGCCTTCGTCAGCTTCCAGGCCAACCTCGGCGAGCGCAACAACGCCTACCTGGTGCCGCAGCAGGCGCTGCTGCGCGACACCACCGGCGGCTACGTGATGGTGGTCGGTGCCGACGGCAAGGTCGTGCGCAAGAACGTGAAGACCGATGGCGCGCAGAACGGCAACTGGCTGGTCAGCGACGGCCTGGCCGCCGGTGACAAGGTGATCGTGGCCGGCGTGCAGAAGGTCAAGGAAGGTGCACCGGCAGTCGCCAAGCCGTGGACCCCGGGGCAGGACGCCAACGGCAAGCCTGCCGCAGGCGGCGCCGCTCCGGCGGGCGCAGCACCGGCCGCAGGCAAGGCACCGGCCGACGCGGCCAAGCCCGAGCAGGCCGATGCGGCCAAGCCGGCCGCCACCGATTCGAACAAGCAGTAACGGGAACCTTCCGTCATGCCTAAATTTTTCATCGAACATCCAGTCTTCGCCTGGGTGGTTGCGATCCTGATCTCGCTCAGCGGCGTGATCGCGATCCTCAACCTGGGCGTGGAGTCCTATCCCAACATCGCCCCGCCGCAGGTCACCGTCTCGGCGACCTACCCGGGCGCCAGTGCGGACACCACCGAGAAATCGGTCACCCAGGTGATCGAGCAGCAGCTGACCGGTATCGATCACCTGCTGTACTTCAGCTCATCGTCCGCCTCCAACGGCCGCGCGCAGATCACCCTGACCTTCGAGACCGGTACCGATCCGGACATCGCCCAGGTGCAGGTGCAGAACAAGGTCTCGCTGGCCACGCCACGCCTGCCTTCGGAAGTGACCCAGCAGGGCGTGGTGGTGGCCAAGGCCAACGCCGGCTTCCTGATGGTGATCGCGCTGCAGTCCGATACGCCGGCCATCAACCGTGACGCCCTGAACGACATCGTCGGTTCGCGCGTGCTCGACCAGGTCTCGCGTATTCCCGGCGTCGGCAGCACCCAGCAGTTCGGTTCCGAGTACGCCATGAACATCTGGCTCAACCCGGAGAAGATGCAGGGTTATGGCCTGTCGGCCAGCCAGGTACTGGCGGCGGTGCGCGCGCAGAACGTGCAGTTCGCCGCCGGTGCGCTGGGTTCGGACCCGTCGCCGGAAGGCCAGCACTTCACCGCCACGGTCTCGGCTGAAGGCCGCTTCAGTTCGCCGCAGGAGTTCGAGAACATCATCCTGCGGGCAAATCCGGACGGTTCGCGGGTGCTGATGAAGGACATCGCCCGCGTTGCCTTCGGTGCCAACAACTACGGTTTCGACACCCAGTACAACGGCAAGCCGACCGGTGCCTTCGCCATCCAGCTGCTGCCGGGCGCCAACGCCCTGAACGTGGCCGATGCGGTGCGCGCCAAGATGGACGAGCTGCAGCCCAGCTTCCCGTCCGGGGTGACCTGGTTCTCGCCGTACGACAGCACCACCTTCGTCAAGATCTCCATCCAGGAAGTGGTCAAGACACTGTTTGAAGCAGTGTTCCTGGTGTTCCTGGTGATGCTGATCTTCCTGCAGAACTTCCGCGCCACCCTGATCCCGACCCTGGTCATCCCGGTGGCCCTGCTCGGCACCTTCCTGGGCATGTGGATGATCGGCTTCACGATCAACCAGCTGACCCTGTTCGCGATGGTGCTGGCGATCGGCATCGTGGTCGATGACGCGATCGTGGTGATCGAGAACGTCGAACGCATCATGACCGAGGAAGGCCTGGCGCCGAAGCCGGCCACGCAGAAGGCGATGACCCAGATCACCGGCGCGGTGGTGGCGATCACCGTCGTACTGGCCGCGGTGTTCATCCCGTCCGCCCTGCAGGGCGGCGCCGCCGGTGAGATCTACAAGCAGTTCGCGCTGACCATCGCCATCTCGATGGCGTTCTCGGCGTTCCTGGCTCTGGGCTTCACCCCGGCGCTGTGCGCGACCTTCCTCAAGCCGACGCACAACGACAACCCGAACATCATCTACCGCACCTTCAACAAGTACTACGACAAGATCAGCCATACCTATGTGGGGCACATCACTTCGGCGGTGCGCCATGCACCGCGCTGGATGATCCTGTTCGTGGTGCTGACCGCACTGTGCGGCTTCCTGTTCACCCGCATGCCGGGCAGCTTCCTGCCGGAAGAAGACCAGGGCTATGCGCTGGCGATCGTGCAGCTGCCGCCGGGCTCGACCAAGGGCCAGACCAACGAAGTGTTCGCGCAGATGCGTGGCATCCTGGAAAAGCAGGATGGCTATGAAGGCATGCTGCAGGTGGCCGGTTTCAGCTTCGTCGGTTCCGGCGAGAACGTGGGCATGGGCTTCATCCGCCTGAAGCCATGGGAGGAACGCAAGTTCACCGCGCCCGAGTTCATCCAGAACATGAACGGCGCGTTCTACGGCATCAAGGAAGCGCAGATCTTCGTGGTCAACCTGCCCACCGTGCAGGGCCTCGGCCAGTTCGGCGGCTTCGACATGTGGCTGCAGGACCGCAGCGGTGCCGGCTACGAGCAGCTGACCCAGGCCCGCAACATCCTGCTTGGCCAGGCTGCGCAGAAGCCCGACCATCTGGTGGGCGTACGCCCGAACGGCCTGGAAAACGCCCCGCAGCTGCAGCTGCATGTCGACCGCGTGCAGGCGCAGTCGATGGGCATGTCGGTGTCGGACGTGTACAGCACCATCCAGCTGATGCTGGCCCCGGTGTACGTGAACGACTTCTTCTACGAAGGCCGCATCAAGCGCGTGACCATGCAGGCCGATGGTCCGTACCGCACCGGCCAGGAGTCGCTGAAGAGCTTCTACAGCCCGTCCAGCCTGACCACGAATGCCGACGGCACCAATGCGATGATCCCGCTCAATACGGTGGTCAAGTCCGAATGGGTGTCGGCACCGCCGTCGCTGAGCCGCTACAACGGCTACTCGGCGATCAACATCGTCGGCTCGCAGGCACCGGGCACCAGCTCGGGTGAGGCGATGCAGACCATGGAAGGCATCGTCAACGACGATCTGCCGGCTGGCTTCGGCTACGACTGGTCGGGCATGTCCTACCAGGAAATCCTGGCCGGCAACGCGGCGACGCTGCTGCTGGTGCTGTCGATCGTGGTGGTGTTCCTGTGCCTGGCCGCGTTGTATGAAAGCTGGTCGATCCCGGTGGCAGTGCTGCTGGTGGTGCCGCTGGGCGTGCTTGGCGCCCTCGGCCTGTCGATGCTGCGTGGCCTGCCGAACGATCTGTTCTTCAAGATCGGCCTGATCACCGTGATCGGCCTGGCCGCCAAGAACGCGATCCTGATCGTGGAGTTCGCGGTGGAGCAGCGCGCAGCAGGCAAGACCCTGCGCGATGCCACCATCGAGGCGGCACGCCTGCGTTTCCGACCGATCCTGATGACCTCGTTCGCGTTCATCATGGGCGTGATCCCGATGGCGATCTCCACCGGCGCCGGCGCCAACTCCCGCCACGCCATCGGCACCGGCGTGATCGGCGGCATGCTGTTCGCCACCCTGCTCGGCCTGCTTATGATCCCGGTGTTCTTCGTGGTCGTGCGCCGCATGCTGGGTGACAAGCTGGATGAGTCCTCCAAGGAATTCATGGAGCGCCAGCGCGACGCGGAAGCCGCGCACCGCCCGGATCGTTGATCCGGTGGTGAGTTGAAACGAAAAGGCCCCGGAGCGATCCGGGGCTTTTTCATTCGTGCCATGAAGCCGGTAGTCGCCAACCTTGGTTGGCGCCGCTGGATCCATGCCAACCAAGGTTGGCGCATGCCAAGCCGGCGTCTCAGCGCAGCAGCGCAACCACCACGCACACCACCACGAGAGCCAATGCAGCCCATTGCATCGGCACAAAGAAGAAATGATGGGGTGCAGCCATACCCTTCTGCCGGGGCGCACGGTTGAGCCACAAACCCAGCAATACGTTCACCGCTGCGCCGATGCCTGCACCCAACAGAACCTGGGGCAGCGGCGTGTTGCCCCTGGAGCCTTCATGCGGAAAGAAGTACGCCAGCAGCAGGATGGCTGCAATCGGCGTCACCAGCGTCATGAATCCCCAACCTCGATAGATCATCTTTGCAGACCACGTAAAAACCGGCTTGCATTGGACCAGATCGGGTATCGCTCGGCCAAGAAGACCGTGTATCCACGCATGGCGTGGATCTACTGGCCGCGCCGCCGTTGCAGCGGCGCGGCCGGTCGAACTCAGCGCAGCCCGGTCTCGTTGCGGGCGATCACCAGGCGCTGGATTTCCGAGGTGCCCTCGTAGATCTCGGTGATCTTGGCATCACGGAAGTAGCGCTCCAGCGGCATTTCCTTCGAATACCCCATGCCGCCATGAATCTGCACGGCCTGGTGGGTGATCCACATCGCCGCTTCCGAGGCGGTCAGCTTGGCCACCGCTGCTTCGGTGCTGAAGCGCTTGCCCTGGCCCTTCACCCATGCCGCGCGCAGGGTCAGCAGCAGCGCTGCGTCCAGCTTGCACTTCATGTCGGCGATCTTGGCCTGGGTCATCTGGAAGGTACCGATGGCCGCGCCGAACGCCTTGCGCTCCTTCACGTACTCCAGGGTCGCTTCATAGGCGGCACGGGCGATGCCGATGGCCTGTGAGGCGATACCGATGCGGCCAGCATCGAGCACGCTCATGGCGATCTTGAAGCCCTCGCCTTCCTGGCCCAGCACGTCTTCAGCCTGCGCCACGTAGTCGTTGAACTCGATCTCGCAGGTGGCCGAAGCGCGGATGCCGAGCTTCGGCTCCGTCTTGCCGCGACCGAAGCCCGCCTTGTCGGTATCGATGATGAAGGCGGTGATGCCGCGCGCGCCCTTGTCCGGCTCGCTCATTGCGAACAGCACGATGTACTTGGCCACCGGGCCGGAGGTGATCCAGCTCTTCTTGCCGTTGATGACGAAGGTGCCATCGGCCTGCTTCACCGCGCGGCAGCGCATCGCCGTGGCGTCCGAACCGGACTGCGGTTCGGTCAGCGCGAACGCGCCGATGGCCTCGCCTTCGGCGATGGCACGCACATACTTCTGCTTCTGTTCCTCGGTGCCGTGGGTGAGGATGCCGTTGCAGAACAGCGAGTTGTTGACCGACATGATGGTCGAATGGGCTGCGTCGGCGGCGGCGACCTCCACCATCGCCAGCACGTACGCCACCGGGTCCATGCCCGCGCCACCGTATTCGGTCGGCACTTCGATGCCCATCAGGCCGTTTTCGCCCAGCAGGCGGATGTTGTCCAGCGGGAACTCGCCGGTGCGGTCATGGTGCTCCGCGCTGGGGGCGATCTTTTCCTGCGCGATGCGCCGCGCCACGTCCTGCAGCATCAACTGCTCTTCAGTAAAGCTGAAATCCACAACACCCTCCCGGGTACATGAAGTTATGGGCCGCGCACCGCGCGCCCAGGTGCCTCGATTGTACCGGGGCCCGCCAGTTTCCGTACGCCAGCGACTTGACCGCGGCAGGCGTTCTCAGCGAATATATCTCTATATCGCGATAGGTAGATATTTATGGATCTGGAAGACTGGTCGACCCGCCTCAAGGTGTTCGCCGATGCCACCCGCGTGCGCTTGCTGGCGCTGCTGGAGCAGGAGGAACTGACCGTGGCCGAACTGTCGGCGATCACCCGGCTGGCACAGCCGCGGGTGTCCACCCACCTGGCGCGCCTGAAGGAAGCCGGCCTGGTCCGCGACCGCCGTGCGGGCGTGTCGGCCTATTACCGCTTCGACGAGGTCCAGCTGGACCCGGCGCAGCGTGCATTGTGGCATGCCTTGAGCAATGGAAGCGACGACCCGTTGCTGCGGCAGGACGCTGAACGTGTCGCCGCCGTGCTGGCCCACCGTGCCTCCGACCAGAACTGGGCCGACAGCGTGGCCGGCGACATGGAGCGCCACTATTCTCCCGGCCGCACCTGGGAAGCCCTCGCGCGTACCGCGTTGCCGCTGCTGGAGACCGGCGACGTGCTGGACATCGCCTCCGGTGACGGCGTGCTGGCCGAACTCGTCGCCCCGCATGCCAAGCGCTACATCTGCATCGATACCAGCGCGCGCGTGGTTGCCGCTGCCAGCGAGCGCCTGCGCCGCCTGCCCAATGTGGAAGTGCGCGAGGGCGACATGCATGCGCTGCCGTTCAAGGACGGCAGCTTCGACCTGGTGGTGCTGATGCATGCGCTGACCTACGCCAGCAAACCGGCGCAGGCGGTGACCGAAGCCGCGCGCGTGCTGCGCTCCGGCGGCCGCCTGCTGCTGTGCAGCCTGGCCCGCCACGAGCACAAGGCGGCGGTGGAGGCCTACGGCCACGTCAACCTCGGCTTCAGCGACAAGGAGCTGCGCAGGTTCGTCGACAAGGCCGGCCTGCAGGTATCCAGCCTGGAGACGGTCACCCGCGAAAAGCGTCCGCCGCACTTCGAAGTGATTTCACTGATCGCCAACAAGCCCTGAGCCCGAGATCGCCATGCCTGCCCTGCCCTGGTTGCATCCTGATCGTGCCAACGCCCTGCTCGACGCCCTGCGCGAGCGGATCCTGATCATCGACGGCGCGATGGGCACCATGATCCAGCGCCATGGCCTGCAGGAAGACGACTACCGCGGCGAGCGCTTCGCCGGTGGCTACGATCATGTGCATGGCCCCGCTTGCGACCACGCCGTGCAGGAAGGGCATGACCTGAAGGGCAACAACGATCTGCTGCTGCTGACCCGGCCGCAGATCGTCGCCGACATCCATACCGCCTACCTGGAAGCGGGCGCGGATCTGGTCGAGACCAACACCTTCAACGCCACGTCGGTCAGCCAGGCCGACTACCACCTCGAACACCTGGTGTACGAGTTGAACAAGGCTGGCGCAGCGGTGGCACGCGCCTGCTGCGATACGGTAGCTGCAACCACACCAGGCAAGCCACGCTTCGTGATCGGGGTGATCGGCCCGACCAGCCGCACCGCCTCGATCAGTCCCGATGTCAACGATCCGGGCTTTCGCAACACCAGCTTCGACGAGCTTCGCGACACGTACCGCGAAGCCATTGACGGCCTGATCGACGGCGGCGCCGACACCATCATGGTCGAGACCATCTTCGACACGCTCAATGCCAAGGCCGCGCTGTATGCACTGGAGGAGGCCTTCGATGCACGCGGCGCAAGGTTGCCCGTGATGATCTCCGGCACCATCACTGATGCCTCGGGACGCACGCTGTCCGGGCAGACCGCCGAGGCCTTCCACGCGTCGCTCGCGCATGCGCGCCCATTGTCGATCGGCCTGAACTGCGCACTGGGTGCCGACGCGATGCGCCCGCACGTGGAAACCCTTTCGCAGGTCGCCGACTGCTACGTCAGCGCGCACCCCAACGCAGGCCTGCCCAATGCCTTCGGCGAGTACGACGAGACGCCCGAGGACATGGCCAGCACCCTGCGCGGTTTCGCCGAGGATGGCCTGTTGAACCTGGTCGGTGGCTGCTGTGGCTCCACCCCTGACCATATCCGCGCAATCGCCGAGGCCGTGGCCGGGCTGCCGCCGCGCGCCCTGCCCGGTGTCCAGGAGCAGGCCGCATGAATGTCGCTGCCACCGTTCCGCACTTCCCGCCCTATTGCTGTTGAGCTGACGCCTGCCATGACGCCTGTCCGCCCTACCCGCCTGTCCGGCCTGGAACCTCTGGTCATCACTCCGGACCTGCTGTTCATCAACGTCGGCGAACGCACCAACGTCACCGGCAGCGCGCAGTTCCGCAAGCTGGTCAAGGAAGGCCGCTACGAAGAAGCGGTGGACGTGGCCCGCCAGCAGGTGGCCAGCGGTGCGCAGATCCTCGACGTCAACATGGACGAGGGCCTGATCGATTCGGAAGCGGCGATGACCCGCTACCTCAACCTGATCATGTCCGAGCCGGACATCGCCCGTATTCCGGTGATGGTCGACTCCTCCAAGTGGAGCGTGATCGAGGCCGGCCTGAAGTGCCTGCAGGGCAAGAGCGTGGTCAATTCGATCTCGCTGAAGGAAGGCGAGGCGCTGTTCCGCGAGCACGCACGCAAGGTCCTGCGCTATGGCGCTGCCGCGGTGGTGATGGCATTCGACGAAAGCGGCCAGGCTGACACCTGCGCACGCAAGGTCGAGATCTGCACCCGCGCCTACCGCATCCTGGTCGACGAGATCGGCTTCCCACCGCAGGACATCATCTTCGACCCGAACATCTTCGCCGTCGCCACCGGCATCGAAGAGCACGACAACTATGCGGTGGACTTCATCGAAGCTACCCGCATCATCAAGCAGACGCTGCCGCACTGCCATGTGTCCGGCGGTGTTTCCAACGTCTCGTTCTCGTTCCGCGGCAACGAAACGGTGCGCCAGGCCATCCACTCGGTGTTCCTGTACCACGCCATTGCCGCCGGCATGGACATGGGCATCGTCAACGCCGGCGCCATGCCGATCTACGACGAACTGGAACCGGAACTGCGCGAGCGCGTGGAGGATGTGATCCTCAACCGCCGCAGCGATGCCACCGAGCGCCTGCTGGAAATCGCCGAGCGCTACAAGGGCAAGAAGGGCGCGGCGAAGACCGAAGACCTCGCCTGGCGCGAGAAGCCGGTGGCGCAGCGCCTGGCGCACGCGCTGGTGCACGGCCTGGATGCCTTCGTGGAAGAAGACACCGAACTGGCCCGGCAGGCGTCCAGCCGCCCGCTGGACGTGATCGAAGGTCCGTTGATGGATGGCATGAACGTGGTCGGCGACCTGTTCGGCGCCGGCAAGATGTTCCTGCCGCAGGTGGTGAAATCCGCGCGCGTGATGAAGAAGGCCGTGGCCTACCTGCTGCCCTACATCGAGGCCGAGAAGGCGCGCAGTGGCGACACCGCCAAGAGCAACGGCAAGATCATCATGGCCACGGTGAAGGGTGATGTGCATGACATCGGCAAGAACATCGTCGGCGTAGTCCTGGCCTGCAACAACTTCGAGGTGGTCGACCTTGGCGTGATGGTGCCGGCGCAGAAGATCCTCGATGCCGCGCGCGAGCACAACGCCGACCTGATCGGCCTGTCCGGTCTGATCACTCCATCACTGGAAGAGATGAGCCACGTGGCCCGGGAGATGCAGCGCCAGGGCTTCGACCTGCCGCTGCTGATCGGTGGAGCGACCACCTCGCGCGCGCACACCGCGCTGAAGATCGACCCACATTACAAGGCGCCCACGGTGTGGGTGAAGGACGCCTCGCGCGCAGTCGGCGTGGCCCAGTCGCTGATCTCGCGTGACCTGCGCGAGGCCTTCGTAGCCGCCAACGAGGCCGACTATGCCGAGATCCGCGCGCGCCATCGCAACCGTGGCGATGCCAAGCGCCTGGTTTCGCTGGAACACGCGCGTGGGCAGAAATTCCAGGGCGGCTGGGACACCTACACGCCGCCGGCACCGAACCAGCCCGGCCTGCACGTATTTGACGACTACCCGCTGGCCGAACTGGTCGACTACATCGACTGGACGCCGTTCTTCCAGGCCTGGGAGCTGGCCGGCAAGTTCCCGGCCATCCTCACCGACGAAATCGTCGGCACCCAGGCCAGCGATCTGTACAGGGACGCCCGCGCGATGCTTGAGCGCATCGTCAATGAGAAATGGCTGACCGCCAAGGCCGTGTTCGGCCTGTGGCCGGCGAACAGCATCGGCGACGACGTGCGCGTGCAGCACCCGCAGGGCGAAACCACCCTGCACTTCCTGCGCCAGCAGGTGGACAAGCCGGCCGAGCGCCCGGATTTCTGCCTGGCCGATTTCATCGCCCCGGCCGACAGCGGCAAGCAGGATTGGATCGGCGCCTTCGCCGTCACTGCCGGCATCGGCATCGACGCGCACGTAGCGCGCTTCGAAGCCGACCACGATGACTACAACGCGATCCTGCTGAAGGCCCTCGCCGACCGTTTCGCCGAAGCGCTGGCCGAGCGCCTGCACCAGCGCGTGCGTACCGAATTCTGGGGCCATGAGCACGCCGAGACGCTGGACAACGAGGCGCTGATCGACGAGGAGTACCGTGGCATCCGCCCGGCACCGGGTTACCCCGCCTGCCCGGAGCACAGCGAAAAGCGACGCCTGTTCGACCTGCTGCAGGCCGAAGCCAACGCCGGCATGGAACTGACCGAGAGCTTCGCGATGCTGCCCACGGCGGCCGTTTCGGGCTACTACTTCAGCCATCCGCAGAGCCAGTACTTCGTGGTCGGCCGCCTCAGCCGCGAGCAGATCAGCGACTACGCCCGCCGCAAGGGCGTGGACCGCGCCCAGGCCGAGCGCTGGCTGGCCTCCAACCTCGACTACGATCCCGAATGACACAAAAGGGGACGGAGGGGATTAAGTCGTTTGTGCCCCAAACGACTTAATCCCCTCCGTCCCCTTTTCGCTTCATCATTGCGCTGGGCTTTGACGGTTTCTCGTCCGGTGTCGTTTGCCCTGGTCGGCGCACTGCTGTGCTTCTTCGCACCGAGCCTGCCACTGATCCGCGCACGCCGGAGCCGCTTCAAGGCCTGACGCCGGCGCGGTCCTACTGCTGCAGCAGTACCTGCTGCAGCGACGGCAGCAGCACACGGTTGCCATGCGCGCTGAGGTGATCGCCATCGAAGAACAACGGCCGGCCATCGCGCTGCGCCGGGCACAGCACGTCATCACACAGCACCGGCATCGGATCCCACAGCACACCTCCTGGCAGGCCATCGACCACCTGCTGCAGGCTGCCCAGCATCGGCGCACGCAGCGTTTCCATCGCCTCACGCGTGCTGTCCAGGCCGTTGCGGCAGACCTCGTTGCGTGAATTGAAGCGGTCAGAGCAGCGATACGGCGGCGCCGGCAGCACCGGTTTGGGCGCCTCCAGCACAATTCGCACACCGCGCTCGGCCAACGGTTTCCACTGGGTGATCGCCTCGGCCACTTCGGCCTCGCGCCCTGCAGTGGCTTCCGGGGTCACCTCGCCCGCCAGCTGCGCCTGCGCATCGAACAATACGAACTGATCGGACAAGCGCGGTATCCGCAGCGACACCAGCACCACGGCATCACCTGGCTGCGCACGCTGCGTGACATCGGCGAGCATCGCTGCGTCGAAATCACTGCAACCGGCACCCGCGCCGCGCCACTTCTGCAGGCTCACCTGCGGGCATCCACCACGACCGTAGAGAATCACCTCCGAGCCACTCTCAAGCGCCAGCCGCTGCAGCAGCTCGATGTAGGCCATTGCATGCGAATCGCCAGCAACGAACACCTGCTTCGGCGCACCGGCAGGCACCGGCCGATCGCAGTCACCACGCGCATAGGTCCGCATGCTGCCACCTTCGAAGCGTCGCTTGGTGGTCACCAGGTTGCAGTCGGGATAGTCGCCTGCCACGCTCTTGCCGTTGGGATACCAGTCGCCGGGATGCCGACTGACCGTGCTCAGTGATATCCGCGGTGCCTGCAGGTACAGCAGCGTCTGGGTGCCGGCCGCGACCAGCAGCACAACCGAACCTGCCAGCACCCAGCGACCCGGGCGCAGACGCTGCGCCAAGGGGCCCCGGAACGGTTGCTCCACCCAGCGCCACGACAACCACGACAGCAGCAGCACCAGCGCCATCGCAGCGCTCATCTGCAGGGGTGTCTGCAGGCCCACGGTCCAGCGCATCAGCACGAATACCGGCCAGTGCCACAGATACAGCGAGTACGACAGCAGGCCGATGGAGCGCATCGGCCTGCTGGCCAACAGGCGTGCCACCCAGGACCGGGGATGATGATGCAGCGCCCACAGCAGGCCTGCCGCAGCAAAGGTCGGCAGCAGGCCATCAGGCCACGGCGAACGTCCGGCCCGTGCGGTCCACAATGCCCAGCACAGCAAGGCCAGCGCCACCATCGCGAGCAGCGAGAACACGGGCGCAGCGCGCTTCAGTGCAATCGTCGTCACCGCATCCACTGGCTGGCGAACATGCAGCAGCTGGAACAGCAGTACGCCAACACCCAGCTGCCACAGCCGCGTAGTGGTGGCGTAGAACGCCCACGATGGCGGCGCCTCGCGCAGGCCCAGCACCGCCGCATGCAGCAGCGACGCCGCGCTGACCACGGCAAACAGGCCAAGGCTGATCCAGCGCCCGCGCGCGCCGCGCGCCCAGGCCAGGAACAGCAGCGGGAACAGCAGGTAGAACTGTTCCTCCACGCCCAGCGACCAGGTATGGGTATAGGGATTGAATTCGGCCTTGGGCGCGAAATAGTCGTTGCCGATCAGCGCCAGCACCCAGTTGCTGAAGCCGAAGAATGCCATCAGCCCGGTCTTGTCACTGGCCTCGCTGAGCCAGGACTCGGGAATGAACAGCACGCTGCCGACGGCGGTCAACAGCAGGCAGCTGATCAGCGCAGGTGCGATGCGGCGGATGCGACGCGAATAGAAGCGCAGCATCGACTGCCACAGCGACAACGGCGGCAGCCGGTGCACCGACGCGCTGACCACGAACCCGGAAATGACGAAGAACACGTCTACGCCGGTGAACCCGCCCGGCAACCAGGCCGGGTCCAGGTGGAACACGATGACGGCCAGCACGGCAATCGCGCGCAGGCCGTCAATGTGCGGCACGTAGCCGCGGCTTGGATCAGCGGTCATCCCTTCCCCCAACCGCGGGGGCAGTGCCGTCCGCGGTGGTTGCGCCTTTACCAGACCAGGTCGTCCGGCACCTGGTACTGCGGATCCGCATACGGATCTTCCTCGGCCGGCGCATTCGGATCGACCTTCAGCGCCACCGAGGCGGCGAACACCGCCTCGGACTGTGCCAGCACGTCGGCCGTTACCAGCAGGTAGCGGCCATTGAGCTGGACCACACCCAGCTCACCGGCATTGAGCGCGGTCAGCTGTTCGGCGGTCACATAGATGCGCTTGATCTTGCCGCCATACGGGAAGTGGCGGGCGATGTCCGCTGCCTCGGCGTTGAGGCTCTTGTCCTTCAGCAGTTCTTCCAGCTTGGCCTTCGCCTCGCGGCGCACGCGTGCTTCTTCCTGCTTCAGGCGCTCGGTCTCGATGCGCTCTTCCTTCTCCCGCTGCGCCCGGATGGCATAGGCCTTGGCCAGGTCCATCTCTTCGGTGCTGCGCGGCTTGCGCGGGCCCTGCTGGCCCTGGCCACCGCGCGCATGCCCGCCGGGCTTGCCCGCGCCATGGCCCTGCCCACGACGCTCACCGGGCTTGTGCTCGCCCTTGCCTGCGCCCTGCGGCTTTCCATTGCCGTTGCCACCCTTGCCCTGCGGGCGGCCATCACGGCGGGGGCCATCATTCTTGCGCTCGGGCTTGGGCGCGGGCTTGAAGCCCAGGCCCATCAGCTGGTCGCGGAGGGTATCGCTCATAGGATTCGGATCAGTAGTGCGGCGGCGGCGGTTCGCTCGCCGGATCGGAAGAATTCAGTGCGTTGCGGACCTTGCCCAGGTCTTCCAGCAGCACGCGCAGCACATCGGCGTTGCGCATGCCCTGCATGCGGGCATCAGCCAGCGCGTCGCTCAGCTCGGCCAGCGCCTGTTCCTGGAAGGACACGCGCATTTCCAGCTCGACCAGGCGCGCTTCCAGCGCCTGCTCGCGTTCAGTGGGCAGATCAGACATGCAACGAGCGCCCCCGGCCAATGCCGTAGTACGCAAGACCTGCGGCTTCCACTTCGCCCGGCTCATACAGGTTGCGGCCGTCGAACACCGCCGCATCCTTCAGCTGCTCGCGCAGCTTCTGGAAGTCGGGGCTGCGGAACTGCTTCCACTCGGTGACTACCACCAGCGCGTCAGCACCCTGCAGCGCTTCATCGGCACTGTTGCAGAACACCAGGTCATCGCGTTCGCCGAAGATGCGCTGCGACTCGTGCATCGCCTCCGGATCGTAGGCACGCACCGTCGCACCGCCTTCCCACAGCTGCGCCAGCAGTCGACGGCTGGAGGCCTCACGCATGTCGTCGGTGTTCGGCTTGAAGGCCAGACCCCATACGGCGAAGGTCTTTCCACGCACGCCCTCGTCCTCGCCCTTGTCGTAATGACGCTGGATGAGGGCAAACAGATGGCCCTTCTGCGCATCGTTGACCGCTTCAACCGCATTGAGCAGCTTCGGCTCAAGGCCATACTGCTGGGCGGTACGGGCCAATGCCTGCACGTCCTTGGGGAAGCACGAGCCGCCGTAACCGGCACCCGGATAGATGAAGTGCCAGCCGATGCGTGGATCCGAACCAATGCCCTGGCGGACCTGCTCGACATCGGCACCGACGCGTTCAGCGATGTTGGCGATTTCATTCATGAACGAAATCTTGGTCGCCAGCATCGCATTGGCGGCGTACTTGGTCAGTTCGGCCGAACGCACGTCCATTTCCACCACGCGGTCGTGGTTGCGGTTGAACGGCGCGTACAGGCGACGCATCACCGCCACCGACTCTTCGTTCGCCGCACCGATGATGATGCGGTCCGGGCGCATGCAGTCCGCAACCGCATCGCCTTCCTTCAGGAATTCCGGGTTGGACACCACGTCGAAGGCGATGTCCGCGCCACGCGCGGCCAGCTCTTCGGCAATGGCGGCACGCACCTTGTCGGCGGTGCCAACCGGCACCGTCGACTTGTTCACCACCACGGTCGGCACACTCATGTGCCGACCAATGGTTCGGGCTACGGCAAGCACGTATTGAAGATCGGCACTGCCATCCTCGTCCGGTGGCGTACCAACGGCGATGAACACCACCTGGCCGTGATCGATGGCGGCCGCGGCATCCGTGGTGAACGCCAGCCGCGCTGCGGCATGGTTGGCCTTCACCATCGGCTCCAGGCCGGGTTCATAGATCGGGATGATGCCCTGGTTGAGGCCATCCACCTTGGCCTGGTCGATATCGACACAGACCACCTGATGACCAACATCGGCCAGGCAGGTACCGGTCACCAGTCCAACGTAGCCGGTACCAAAAATCGCAACGCGCATATCCGTATTCGCTCCTGAATGACTTACGGCAGAACGCCCAGCAGCTCGACGTCGAACGTCAGAGTCGCGTTCGGGCCGATCGGGCCGCCCGGGGTGCCGTTCTCACCGTAGGCGAGTTCGCCCGGGATCCAGAAGCGGTACTTCGAACCGACCGGCATCAGCGCGACGCCTTCGGTCCAGCCCTTGATCACCTGGTCCAGACCGAACTCGGCCGGCTGGCGGCCGTAGGAACTGTCGAACACGGTGCCGTTGAGCAGCTTGCCTTCGTAGTTCACGCGCACCTTGCTGCTCGGCAGCGGGCGCTCGCCGCTACCCGGGCGGATCACCTGGTACTGCAGGCCCGACGAGGTGGTCACCACGCCCGGCTGGGTCTTGTTCTTGGCCAGGAATGCGTTGCCTTCCGTGCGGTTGGTCTGCGCAGCCTGGGCGGCCTTGGCCTGCATTTCAGCCTGCTTGGCACCCATGAAGGCCTGGATGGTGGCGGTCGCGTCAGCTTCCGTCATCTTCGGCTGGCCCTTGGTCAGGCCGGTGCTGATTGCGTCAAACAACGAGGCGACATCGATATCGTCCTTCAGCTGCGCCAGCGACGGACCCACCGAGTAGGAGCCGATCATCTGCGACACCTTGACGCGGTCGACCTTCGGCGGCTGCGAGCCCGGTGCCACGCCCGGCACCTGCTGGCCGCTGCGGGCCATCACGACCTGGCGCAGGGCGGCATCGGTGGCCTTGGCCTGTTCCTGGGTGATCTGCGGCTGCAGGCCCTCGAACGAACGCTCAACGGCGGTGCGCAGGGCGGCCACATCGATCTCATCGGCGATCGGGGTGAACGACTTGGCGACATCAAGGCCGATGGCGTAGCCGAGCTTCTGCTTGGGGGAATTCAAGGTTGCGGTCTCCTTGGCGGCTGCGGGGGCAGCCGGTTGTTGCGACAGAGCGACACCCGAAGTGCCCATCGCCAGAATCAGAACCGACGCCGCGGCGCCGCGCATTCCCATCTTCATTCGCTGCATTCCTGGAAGTGTCTGGGCGCCGACGTCGGCGCGAAAAGAAGCATTGTCGCACGCATGCCGTCGATGTCGAGGCATGCGTGCCGGATATCAATGCGTGGCGGCTGCCGCCAGCGCCTTGTCGATGGCCGCGGTCAGCTGCGGATCGTCCGGCGTCACCTTGCTGGCGAACTGGGCAATGACCTTGCCATCGCGGCCCACGAGGTACTTGTGGAAGTTCCAGGCCGGCGCAACGCCGGTCGCTGCGGTCAACCGCTGGTACAGCGGCGTGGCCTGCGTGCCGACCACATGCACCTTCTCGAACATCGGGAACTTGACGCCGTAGGTCAGGGTGCAGAAGTCCTGGATCTGCTTCTCGTCACCCGGTTCCTGGCCCTTGAAGTCATTGGAAGGAAAGCCCAGCACCGCAAAACCGCGGCCTGCATAGCGCTTCTGCAGCGCCTCCAGCCCTTCGTACTGCGGCGTGTAGCCACACTTGCTGGCGGTGTTGACCACCAGCAGCACTTGCCCGTGATAGCGCTGCTGCAGATTCACCTGCTGCTTGCTGGCCAACGGCCGGTATTCCAGATCGAGCAGGTCGGCCGCCAGCGCACTGGCGGAACCGGCGGCGCCGGCCACCATCAGGGCCAGCAGGGACAGGCCGCGCAGGCGGCACGGGGAAACGGTCGGCAGGGGCATCAGAGGCGGTCCGCGGTAGCCATTCACAAGGCCCGGCCAGTGCTGGCCGGGAATCGGCCGAACTATAGCACCGGGCTCTGCAGCCCCTGATGGCACAGGTCCCCCCCGGGCTTTGCGCGGCGTGGCGAATGTGCTGCCCGGGCGCCATCGAAGGCGCAGTGATGACATAGCATGGACATCACTGAATGGAAGGCCGCCCCGAAAAGCCCCCTGCAGAAGATCAATTTCCCTTTTAAATCAATCGACTAAAGGGATGTTTCAGCAATCTGACCACCCCTGCCATCAGTTGGGGACGGCAAGGGGTTGCACGTAGGCGTGCCGGTGTTATAGTTGCATACAACACCAGTCACCTGAGACAGGGGGAAGCCATGAACGTCCGGATCCGTCGCAACCTCACCGCACCCGCGGCCGTCGCTGTTTCGACCCTGCTCGTGCTGGCCTGGTGGGCCACGCCCACCGCCCCTGTTTCCGCCGCTGCTGAAAGTGCGCAGGACGCGACTCTCTCCCCCGCAGGGAACGCCCCCTCCTCCTCCCCCCCTCCCCCGCGTCGGCTGCACAGCGCGCTGTCCATGCCGTATTTCTCGTTCGCCCAGCCGCTGACCCCACGGAGCTGAATATGAGCGACATCCAGTGGAGCGACGGCGCTCCCATCTACCGTCAGTTGAAGGAGCGCGTGATCGCCATGATGCTCGACGGAATCCTCAAGCCGGGCGATGCCCTGCCTTCGGTGCGCCAGGTGGCCGCCGACTATCAACTCAACCCCATCACCGTTTCGCGCGCTTACCAGGAGCTGGCCGACGAAGGCCTGGTCGAGAAGCGCCGCGGCCTGGGCATGTTCATGACCGAGCAGGCGGCCACGCAGCTGCGCAGCAGCGAGCGCGACCGTTTCCTCAACGAAGAATGGCCGGCGGTTCTGGAGCGCATCCAGCGCCTGGGCCTGAGCCTCGACGAATTGCTGCCCCAGGGGAAAGTCTGATGAATAGCACTGCAAGTGAGTCGGTCATCACCGCCCGAGGCCTGCGCAAGGCCTACAAGACCACGGTCGCCCTCGACAACGCCAGTTTCAGCATTCCAAGCGGACGCATCGTCGGCCTGATCGGGCCCAATGGCGCCGGCAAGACCACCGCGCTGAAGGCCATTCTTGGGCTGACCTCGGTGGAGGGTGAACTGAGCGTGCTCGGCCGCGACCCGCGACTGCACCGCGACGAACTGATGAACGACATCTGCTTCATCGCCGACGTCGCCGTGCTGCCGCGCTGGCTGAAGGTGCGCGAGGCGATCGATTTCGTGGCCGGCGTCCACCCGCGCTTCGACCGCGCCCGCTGCGAGCGCTTCCTGGCCAACACCAAGCTGCAGCCGAAGCAGCGCGTGCGCGAGCTGTCCAAGGGCATGATCGTGCAGCTGCACCTGGCGCTGGTGATGGCCATCGATGCCCGCATCCTGGTGCTGGACGAGCCGACCCTCGGCCTGGACATCCTGTACCGCAAGGAGTTCTACCAGCGCCTGCTGGAAGACTACTTCGACGAACAGAAAACCATCATCGTCACCACCCACCAGGTGGAGGAGATCGAGCACATCCTCAGCGACGTGATGTTCATCCGCGATGGCCGCATCGTGCTCGACGCGGAAATGGACGACGTCGGCCAGCGCTATACCGAGCTGCTGGTCAATGCCGACCAGCTGGACACCGCGCGCGCCCTGAAGCCGATCGACGAGCGCAGCCTGGCGTTCGGCAAGACGGTGATGCTGTTCGATGGCGTGCCGCGCACCCAGCTTTCCTCTCTCGGCGAGACCCGCATTCCGGGCCTGGCCGACCTGTTCGTCGCCATCATGAAGGGGACCTACGCATGAATGCCGTCAACCACCCCGTCAGCCCGATCGGCACCCTGCGCTGGCTGCTCAAGCGCGAGTACTGGGAGAACCGCGGCGGCTTCCTGTATGCCCCGTTGATCGCGGGCCTGATCTCACTGGTGATGAGCATCGCCGGCATTGCCTTCGGCCTGTTCGCGCTGAACCGTGCAGCACGCGACGGCGGCCTGCACATCGATGGCGAGAACGTGAACATCAACGGCCTGAACCTGGCCCTGCTCACCCGTGACATCAGTGCCAAGGACCTTGCTGATCTTGGCAACGGCCTGGACCTGACGCTGGTACTCAGTTCAAGTTGGCCGTTCGTGGTGCTGGCCTTCGTCGTGTTCTTCTACTGCCTGGGCGCCCTCTACGACGATCGCCGTGACCGCAGCATACTGTTCTGGAAGTCGTTGCCGCTGTCGGACACGCAGACCGTGCTGTCCAAGGTGATCAGCGCACTGATCGTGGCACCGTTGATCGCGGTCATCGCCGGCATCCTCACCATGTTTGGCTTCATGCTGATCATCAGCGCCGTCGCACTGCTGCACGGCGGCAGCCCGATGACCCTGATCTGGGGCCCGGCCAGCCCGCTGACCCTGGCCGCTGGGCACCTGGCCTGGATTCCGGTCTATGCCCTGTGGGCCCTGCCCACCGCCGGCTGGCTGTTGCTGTGCTCGGCATGGGCCAGGAGCAAGCCGTTCCTGTGGGCGGTAATGTTGCCGCTGTTTGCCGGCATCATTGTCAGCTCCACCAAGATGATGCCGCTGTTCGGCCTGACCACCGGCTGGTTCTGGCAGAACATCGTCGGCCGCCTGCTGCTGGGCGGCGTGCCCGGCATGGACCTGCTGTATCGCCTCGGCGCCGACGAAGCATCGCGCCGCGATCTGGACTCGGTCGTCAGCCTGATGTCCCCCGCCTCGCAGCTGAAGTCGCTGGCGATGCCGGAGCTGTGGATCGGCGCCGTCGTCGGTGCAGTGTTCATCTTCCTTGCCATCCGCCTGCGCAAGCGCGCCGGCGAGATCTGATCCCATCCATCCGGAGGCACCACCCATGCGTTCTTTGCTCGCCTGTTCTGCGTTGTTGCTGTTGCCGTTGTCGGCGCTGGCCGCCGATGCTCCGAACTGCAAGTTCACTGCTGCCCGCGCACTGAAGCTGGACGTGGCTGGTGCCAGGACGGTGGTGTTCGAGGTCAACCAGCATGACCTGAAGGTGGTCGCCAGCGCTGGCGGCGGCCAGCTGGACGGCCGCGCCTGCGCGTCCAGCCAGGAATGGCTGGACCAGCTGGTGCTGGAGCAGCGCAAGGTCGGCGACAAGCTGGTGGTGAGCCTGCGCCGCGACGGCCGCCAAAGCGGTATCAGCCTGGGCAACAGCTACGCCTGGCTGGATATCCGTGGCAGCGTGCCGGACAACATGCCGCTGCAGTTCAAGATCGGCTCGGGCGATGCCAGCGTGGAGAACGCACAGTCGCTGAGCGTGGACGTGGGTTCCGGTGATGCCGTGGTCCGCGGTACCCGCGGCAGCATCCACGCTGCAGTGGGTTCGGGCGACCTCAACATCGATGGCGGCAGCTCCCTGAATCTGCTGTCGCTGGGTTCCGGCGACGTCACCGTACGCAACATCAGCGGCGATGCCAGCACCGGTACCGTCGGCTCCGGTGACCTGAAGATCAGCGATGTGCGTGGCAACGCGCGGCTGGATACCGTGGGCTCGGGTGATATCGAGTTCAAGCGCGTGCAGGGCAGCGTTGAAGTGGGCGTGGTCGGCTCCGGCGGGGTCGATCTGGCCGACATCGGTGGCAATGTGCATGTCCGCAGCCACGGCTCGGGCGACATCAACGTCGACGGCGTGCGCGGCACCCTGACCGTCGACCACAGCGGCAGCGGTGACGTCGATCATCGCAACGTCAGCGGCCGGGTCACTCTGCCGCGCAGCAAGTAAACCCTCTTCCAGACACTACCAGGGGAACACCATGAACCTGTTGCGCCTGTTGCCCGCTGTGCTGCTGTCCCTGCCGCTGATCGCCTGCGGCGGCACGTCGTCAGCACCCGACAAGACCGTTGGCAAGAGTGTGGCCGAAGCCACAGGCGGCGTCGGCGAGACCGTCAGGAACGCGATGGACGATGCCCGCAAGGATATCGCCCAGGGCAACATCAAGATCTCGGCGGACAAGCAGCCGCGTGCGGAGATCACGCCGGATGGCCGCCTGCTGATCGCGGGCAAGGAGATCGCCGCCAACGATATCCAGCGCCGTCATCTGCAGGACTACCGCGGCCACGTGGTCGCCATCGCGATGGACGGTATGGATGTCGGCCTGGCCGGCGCCAAGCTGGGTGCCAGTGCTGCCGGCGAAGCGCTGAAGGGCATTTTCAGCGGCGACAGCGAAGGTGTCGAAAAGCGCATCAATGCCGAAGCCGAGAAGATCGAAGCCCAGGCCAAGCGCATCTGCGACCGCCTTCCGGCGATGCTGGCCAGCCAGCAGGCGCTCGCACGTGAACTGCCGGCATTCAAGCCCTACGCGACCATGGACCAGAGCGACGTGGACGACTGCGGCAAGGACACCGTGGTCCAGCGCTAGGCCTGTGACAGATCAGCGCACCCGGCCGGCAGCGGCGTCCGGCTGCCGGCCGTAGTGCGCCGCCCGGCTTACAATGGCGGCCCCGGACGCCCCCGAACCGAATGTCATGAAGAAGCTGTTTCTGCTGTTGACCGCCCTGCTCTGCCTTGGCCTGGCCGGCTGTGACCAGGAGTACCGCAACCACCGCGCCGAGCGTGGCAAGCCCAAGATTTCCGTCAGCGAAGGCATGGTCACCGTGCGTCGCCCGCCCGCGCCGAACATCATCATCCTCGCCGACGGCACGATGAAGATGGACGAGATCCAGATTCCGCTGGACGACGGGCAGAAACAGATGCTGCAGACCATGTTCGGCAAGCTGCAGGTGCTGCGCCAGAACACCCTGGTGGCCGCACCGGCCGATCCCAACATGCAGCCGGTGAAGATCCAACCGCCGGAGGGCATGGTCGTGATTCCGGCGGACCTGATCCAGCGCATCCCGGAGTTCAAGGATTACACCGACACCTTCGGCAACATCGTCGCCGACCGTCGCTGAAAAAAAACGCCGCCCAAAGGGCGGCGTTTCTGCTTTCTGTAGAGTCGAGCCATGCTCGACTCCGGAACAACAGTCGAGCATGGCTCGACTCTACAACCGGCCGATCAACCGCCGGCGCCGCCGCCACCGGCCTGGATGCCACCGGCGGTCAGCGCGGTCGGGTCCAGCAGGCGACGCAGCTCGGCCTCCTCCAGTCCACTGTCCTCCAGCGCCACATCCAGCACCGGGCGCTGTTCCTTGTACGCACGCTTGGCAATCGCCGCAGCCTTCTCGTAGCCGATGATCGGGTTGAGGGCGGTAACCAAGATCGGGTTGCGCGCCAGCGCCTCGGCAACGCGGTCCTCGCGCACCTTCAGCCCGGCAATCGCACTGTCGGCCAGCAGGGTGGACACGTTGGCCAGCAGGCCGATGCCATCGAGCAGGTTCACTGCGATCAGCGGCAGGGTGACGTTGAGCTGGAAGTTGCCGGTCTGCCCGGCCACGGTGATCGCAGTGTGGTGACCGATCACCTGTGCACAGGCCATCACCGTCGCTTCCGGAATCACAGGGTTGACCTTGCCCGGCATGATCGAGCTGCCCGGCTGCAGCGCCGGCAGTTCGATCTCGCCCAGCCCGGCCAGCGGACCGGCGTTCATCCAACGCAGGTCGTTGGCGATCTTGATCAGCGCCACCGCCAGCGCATTGAGCTGACCGGAAAGCTCCACCGCGTCGTCCTGTGCGGCCAGGCCTTCGAACTTGTTCTCGGCACTGTCGAACTTGAAACCGGTCTGCTGCTTCAGTGCCTTGGCCACCTGTGCACCGAAGCGCGGATCGGCATTGATGCCGGTGCCGATGGCGGTGCCACCCAGCGGCAGCCGGCGCACGCGCTTGAGGCTGTCTTCGATACGCTCCTGCGCCGACGCCAGCTGCGCCGACCACGCGCCGAATTCCTGCTCGAAGGTCAGCGGCATCGCATCCATCAGGTGGGTGCGGCCGGTCTTGACCACCTTGCGCAGGCTGCGGCCCTTCTTGTCCAGTGTCTTGCGCAGGTGCACCAGCGCCGGCAGCAGCTGCTCATGCGTCGCCAACACCGCCGACACCCGCAACGCGGTCGGAATCACGTCGTTGGAGCTCTGCCCCTGGTTGACGTGGTCATTGGGGTGCACACTGGTCTTGCCCGCCTTGCCGGCACGGTTGGCCAGGGTGGCGATGACCTCATTGGCATTCATGTTCGACGACGTGCCAGAACCCGTCTGGTAGACATCGATCGGGAACTGCGCGTCCCAGTTGCCGGCGGCCACTTCGGCGGCAGCGGTCTGGATGGCCTTGGCCACGTTCTTCGGCAGGTGGCCCAGTTCTGCGTTGACGCCCGCGGCGGCGCCCTTGACCAGGCCCAGGGCACGGATGAAACCGCGCGGCATGCGCTGGCCCGACACCGGGAAGTTCTGCACGGCACGCTGGGTCTGGGCGCCCCACAGTGCGTCCGCAGGCACCTGCAGCTCGCCCATGCTGTCGTGTTCGATTCTGAAACCCTTGCTTGCAGCTTTGCTCATTGCATCAACTCCGCACTACTTCAGTTGGGGAAAGGGAAGCGGCGGCTGGCAGGGTGTCGCTTCCCGGGCTGGCGGCTGCGCCAACGATACTCCCTTGCCCGCAGCGTGGGATGACGAGGGCGGGCCAGATCGTTTCATCCGCAGGGCCGATCTGCACGCGCAAGGGGTAGTGCCGGCCGCTGGCCAGCAATCCATGGAAGCGTGGGCCGGGCGTGGTTGCCGGCCAGCGGCCGGCACTACCTCACCGGCACGTCGTAGAATATGGCCCCCGCCGCTCGCCCCAGCCCTGCCGACATGTCCGATTCCGCCCTGCTCGCCCTGTCCCCGCTCGATGGCCGCTATGCCGGCAAGGTCGACGCCCTGCGCCCGATCTTCTCCGAGTACGGCCTGATCAAGGCCCGCATCACGGTCGAAGTGGAGTGGCTGCTGGCCCTGGCCGCCGAGCCGGGCATCGTCGAACTGGCCCCGTTCTCCGACGCCGCCATCGCGCGCCTGCGTGCCCTGGCCGCCAGCTTCAGCCCGGTCCAGGCCGCGCGCGTGAAGGAGATCGAGCGCACCACCAACCATGACGTCAAGGCGGTGGAGTACTTCATCAAGGAACAGCTGAAGGACGACGCCGAGCTGGCCCCGGCGCTGGAATTCGTGCATTTCGCCTGCACCAGCGAAGACATCAACAACCTCAGCTACGGCCTGATGCTGGAACAGGCGCGCCGCGAGGTGCTGCTGCCGACCCTGGACGGCATCGCCAACAGCCTGCGCAGCCTGGCCCACGCCCAGGCCGGCCAGCCGATGCTGTCGCGCACCCACGGCCAGACCGCCTCGCCGACCACCCTGGGCAAGGAACTGGCCAACGTGGTCGCCCGCCTGGAACGCCAGCGCAGGCAGATTGCCGCGGTCGAACTGACCGGCAAGATCAATGGCGCGGTGGGCAACTACAACGCCCACATCGCCAGCTACCCGGACGTGGACTGGCCGGCCTTCGCCGAGCGCTTCGTGACCGGCCTGGGCCTGGTGTTCAACCCGTACACCACGCAGATCGAGCCGCACGACAACATCGCCGAAATCGGCGATGCCGCACGCCGCGCCAACATCATCCTGATCGACCTGGCGCGCGACATCTGGGGCTATGTTTCGCTGGGCTACTTCAAGCAGCGCCTGAAGGAAGGTGAAGTCGGCTCGTCGACGATGCCGCACAAGGTCAACCCGATCGACTTCGAGAATGCGGAAGGCAACTTCGGCATTGCCAACGCACTGTTCGAGCACTTCAGCGCGAAGCTGCCGATCAGCCGCTGGCAGCGTGACCTGACTGACTCCACCGTGCTGCGTGCGCTGGGCACCGCGTTCGGCCACAGCCAGGTGGCGCTGGATTCGCTGGCCAAGGGCCTGGGCAAGCTGGAAGTGAACCCACAGCGCCTGGATGCCGATCTGGACGCGGCCTGGGAAGTGCTGGCCGAAGCCGTGCAGACGGTGATGCGCCGCCACGGCCTGCCGAACCCGTACGAGCAGCTGAAGGCGCTGACCCGCGGCCAGGGCATCACGGCCGAGTCGATGCGTGCGTTCGTGCAGGGGCTGGAGCTGCCGGCGGATGCGAAGCAGCGCCTGCTGGAGATGACCCCGGGCAGCTACACCGGCCTGGCCGAGTCGCTGGCGAAGAAGATTTAAGGAGTTTCCTTTGCGGCGGCGGCCGCGGGCGCTGCCTGCGGCAGGCAACGGCAACAGCAACGTCAAGAGCGGCTCTGGATTGCTGCTAGCTGGGCGGTACGGGATGGGCCAGCGGGACACGCCGTAAACCCGTCCATGGGGGCTCGATGGCGCCATCCATGGCGCCAACGGTCCCGCTGGCCCATCCCGTCCCACCTCTGACAGATTCCTGGTGACGGATCGAAGAGCTTTGGGTTGTCGGGACGGAATTTGAAAGAGGGGCGCGGCTTCGCCGCGTCCCTCTTTTGTTTTGGCATGAGCAAGCGCAGCGCGCGACCCGCCGTTGCCTTTGATCTTCTTCCATTCCGTGGCGGGCCGCGCAGGAAACTGTCAGGGGCCGGGGGGGGGGGGGGGGGGGGGGGGGGGGGGGGGGGGGGGGGGGGGGGGGGGGGGGGGGGGGGGGGGGGGGGGGGGGGCGGGCGGCCCCCCCGGGCCCCCCCCCCCCCCCCCCCCCCGCCGCCCCCCCCCCCCCCCCGCCACTACCACAGGTGGGTCAGTGACCCGATTCGACCTTGCGCCATTCCACGGCGGCACGATCCAGCACGCCGTTGACGTAGGTATGGCCATGCTCGGAACCGAAGCGCTTGGCCGATTCGATGGCTTCGTTGATCACCACGCGGTACGGCACGTCCAGGCGGTAGCGCAGCTCGTAGGCGGCCAGGCGCAGCACCGCGCGTTCGATCGCGTCCACTTCTTCGATGCCACGGTCCAGGTACGGGCCGAGCGCTTCGTCGATGTCGCGGCGGTTGTCGAGCACGCCGTGCAGCAGTGCTTCGAAGTACGCCAGGTCGGCGATTTCGCGGGCCTGCTCGTGGGCGAACTGGGCGATCAGCGACTGGGCGTTGCCGCCGGAGATCTGCCAGGCGTAGATGGCCTGCACAGCACGACGGCGCGCGCGCGAGCGCAGCACCGGATCGACGCCATCACGGCGGACGGGTTTACCGGAGGGCTTGCCCTGGGTGTTCTTGTTCATGGCAGCTGCTCCAGAAGATTGACCATTTCCAATGCGGCGAGTGCGACTTCCTCGCCCTTGTTGCCGTGGCTGCCGCCTGCGCGGGCCTCGGCGTCTTCAACGCGTTCCACCGCCAGCACGCCGTTCAGCACCGGCACGCCGAAGTCCAGCTGCACGCGCATCAGGCCTTCGGCGCAGCGATCGGCCACGTGCTCGTAGTGGCGGGTATCGCCACGGATCACGCAGCCCAGGGTAAGGATGGCGGCGTGTTCGTGGGCGGCGGCCAGGCGCGCGGCCACCAGCGGCAGTTCCCAGGCACCCGGCACGCGGATCACGTCGATGTTGGCTTCGGTGATGCCGTTGCCAGCCAGGCTCTGGCGGGCGCCAGCGACCAGCGTGTCGGTGATGCGGGCGTTCCAGCGGCTGGCCAGGATGGCGAAGCGCGCCGATTCGGGAGTGCGAAGATCGCCTTCGAAGTGGCTCATATGCGGCTTGGGGGACTCGATAAGGGGGTAATTCTAGCGTGGATGGGCCCCGGCCGTGGCCGATGGTGGCCCGGGGCGGGGGGGCCCCCCCCCCGCCCCCCCCCCGCGGGGGGGGGGGGGGCCCCCCCCCCCCCCGCCACTACCCATTACAGGGTCACCGTCTCCACCACTTCCAGGCCGTAGCCGGCCAGGCCGATCTGGCGGCGCGGGGTGCCCAGTACGCGCAGCTTGCCCAGGCCCAGGTCGGACAGGATCTGTGCGCCAGCACCATTGCGGCGCCACTGGCTCACGTCCTTGTCCTTGCCCGGTACCACCGGCGCAGGCTGCTGCCGCAGGCGGGCCAGCAGGGCCTCGCCGTCGCGCGGGGCCGACAGCACCACCATCACGCCGGCGCCTTCGGCATCGATCGCGCGCAGGGCATCGGTGGCAGCCACGCCGAAGTCATCGCGGCGCCAGTGCAGCAGGTCGGCCAGCGGGTTTTCCACCTGCACGCGCACCAGGGTCGGCGTTTCGGCATCCGGGGTGCCGCGCACCAGGGCGAAATGCACGTCGTGGGCGATGCGATCGCGGTAGGTGACCAGCTTGAACGGGCCGAACTCGGTCTCGATCTCGCGCTCGTCCACACGCTCGACGGTCTTTTCGGTGGCCAGGCGGTAGGCGATCAGGTCGGCGATGGAGCCCATCTTCAGGCCGTGCTCGCGGGCGAACACTTCCAGCTCCGGGCGGCGCGCCATGCTGCCATCCGGGTTCAGGATCTCCACCAGCACGCCGGCCGGTTCCAGCCCGGCCAGCATGGCCATGTCCACGGCGGCTTCGGTGTGGCCGGCGCGGGTCAGGACGCCGCCCGGCTGAGCGATCAGCGGGAAGATGTGGCCCGGCTGGTGCAGGTCCGACGGCTTGGCGTTGGGCTTCACCGCGGTACGGATGGTGTGCGCGCGGTCATGCGCCGAGATGCCGGTGGTGACGCCCTCGGCGGCCTCGATGCTGACCGTGAAATTGGTCTGGAACTGCGCGGTATTGGCCTGCACCATCGGCGCCAGGCCGAGATCGGCGGCGCGGGTGCGGTTCAGCGGCAGGCACACCAGGCCACGGCCATGGGTGACCATGAAGTTGATGTCGCTGGCCTTGACCAGCTCGGCGGCCATGATCAGGTCGCCTTCGTTCTCGCGGTCTTCGTCATCGACGATGACGACCATGCGGCCCAGGCGGATGTCTTCCAGGATTTCCGGAATCGGGGCGAAGTTCATGCTGCATCTCCATGCGGGTGCTGGCCGTTGGCCGGCACGCTGATCAGGCGTTCGACGTAGCGGGCGACCAGATCGATTTCAAGATTGACCGCGCTGCCCACGCCTGCGGCGGAGAAGGCGGTGTTGGCCACCGTGTGCGGGATCAGGGCGACTTCAAAACCTTCATCGTCCACTTCGTTGACGGTGAGGCTGACGCCGTCCACGCAGATCGAGCCCTTCTTGGCGATGTAGCGGCGCAGCGAGGCCGGCGCTGCGAAACGCCAACGCTGGGCACGCGCGTCTTCGTGGATGGACAGCACCTGGCCGAGGCCGTCGACGTGGCCGCTGACCAGATGGCCGCCGAGGCGGTCGGTCGGGCGCATCGCGCGTTCCAGGTTGATGACCGCACCCTCGCCCAGCTGGCCCAGCGTAGTCAGGCCCAGGGTCTCGGTGGAGGCATCGGCCTGGAAGCTGCTGGCGTCGAATGCGATGACGGTGAGGCAGACGCCGTTGATGGCAATGCTCTCGCCCATCTGCACGTTGTCGAACGGCAGAGTCCCGACATTGAAGGTGAAGCGGACATCGCCGCCGATGGATTCGCGTGCGGCCAGACGGCCGACGCCTTCGATGATTCCAGTAAACAAGTAACGTTCTCCGCGAAAAGTGAGCGAAAAACGCCGCAAGGCAAACAGGCGCACGCAGGGCATGAGCCCTGTGGCACCGTCTTCTTTCATCCGGACTATGACCGTCGGCTCCGGCATTGGACCGGATCTGCTGACCCCCGGCCGTGAGCCGGGGCGCTCGCGGGCTCGTGCTTGCGCACCTACCGCCGGTGGGGAATTGCACCCCGCCCTGAAGACGTTTGTGTACCGGCGAACCGGCGTGGCTAGTGTACCAGCCCGTGCTGAACGGGGTCGGATGCCACAGCTGTGACGGCCGTCGCTCGCAATTTGTAAAACTTTCATTAAAATTCTGCCCCGGACGACATGAGGTCGCCACGGGCAGCCCGCTGGGCAGGCCCGCCAAAGGACTGAAATTCACAGGAATTCCCATGCGCAAGATGCTGATCGTGGCCGCCCTGCTGGCCACCGCCCCGCTCTCGGCTTCGGCCGACGCCCTGAGCTACACCTACGTTGAAGGCGGTTGGACGCAGGTCAAGGTTGACGACAACGCACTGGACGACCCGAAGGTCGACGGCGGCTACCTGCGTGGCTCCGTGGCCATCGCCGAACAGGTCTACGTGTTTGGTGGCTGGTCGCGCACCAGCAAGACCTATCACTACAGCGACGGTTCGCTGAAGGTTGAACTGAATCAGCCGGAGCTGGGCATCGGCTACCACATGCCGTGGACCGACCGCGTCGACTTCACCGCCGACATCGCCTGGGTGCGCCAGAACGCTGAGCTGACCGATCGTTATGACGGCTACAGCGACCGCTACAAGGACCACACCAACCTGGCCCGCGCCACCATGGGCATCCGCGGCAAGCCGTCGCGCATGACCGAAGCCTGGGCCAAGGCCGGTTACATGGACGGCGGCAACAACTACAAGGGCACCTGGGTCGGCACCATCGGTGGCCAGATCAACTTCACCAGGACCTGGGGTCTGGTGGGCGAGATCTCCGGCTACCGCGACGTCACCCAGTACTCGGCCGGCGTCCGCGCCAGCTTCTGATCCAGCGATCGCTCCTCGTCGTGCGATCGAACGGGCCCCGCAAGGGGCCCGTTTTTTTGGCCGCCATACACGACCTCGTGACCCCATCGCGCCATCGAAAGTCCACGCAGATGCGCTAGGCTTGCGCGCCTCTGGAACAGGAAAACACCGTCATGAAGACCCCCACCCGTACTCTGCTGGCCAGCATGCTGCTGTGCGCCCCGCTGATCGCCACGGCCGCCCCGGCCACGCTGTCGCCCGAACAGGCGTTCGACCTGTATGCACGCACCCTGCTGGAAGACGACGCGACCGCCACGCGCGCGCTCAACGACGCACTGAAACCGGCATTCGAAGGCCAGGACGCTGTGACCCCGAACCCGGGTGCGCTGGCCAAGGCATTGGCCGAACCCTGGCAGACCGTACTGGCCAGCACCGGCGCCAAGGTAGACGCTGCAGCCACCGAAGCGCTGTACGCCAAGGCGCTGCGTGATTCGAAGTGCCGCGCCACCAAGAGCGTGATCGAAGACAACGAATACGTTGAAGACCAGAAGCTGGCTCGGATCACCTACAGCTGCCAGCTGCCCGACCTGGGCAAGGTGCGCCCGCTGTTCGCCGCCAGCCTCGCATCCGATGCCAGCCCGGCCTCGCGCAAGCAGTTCACCGATGCCTACACCCAAGCGCTGCAGAGTGGCGCGCGCGTGCCGGTCAGCGGCACCTTCACCCTGTACCCGGCCAAGGACAACGGCTACTGGTACAGCGGCAATTTCGATGACCTGGTGGGCACCGTGGCCGGTGCGCTGGCACCGTTCGAGGACTGGATGCAGGACGCGCAGGCGGCCAACGCGCCGAAGGTGACCGGCGTACCGGGCTGCGACCTGTTGCTGCAGCAGCATCGTGCCTGCGTGGCGAAGGTCGCACCGGACCAGATCAGCGGCGTGGACGCCATGGCCGAGGAGCTGAAGGCCAAGGCACAGGTGCAGTCGGCCGATGAGATGACGCAGGAGTGCAAGGCACTGCGCCCGATCGCCGAGATGATGTGGACCGACGAGTGCGCGTGAGCCGCGTGTAGAGCCGAGCCCACGCTCGGCTCATTGTCGCCGACGACGAGGGCGGCCGCACTTTCAGAACCGTTGCATGGCCCTGCGTGGCCTGCATGGTCAATGCTGTTGCCCTCTTCCATCGGGGCAACCGCATGAAACACCGCACGACGTCGACCATGGTCATGTTGCTGACGCTGCTGGCGCTTGTGGCGTGCGGGCAAGCCAAAGCTCCCAAGTCCAGGATTACGACCTTCTCGGTCATCCCAGCGGTTGCCTTCGAGTCAACCCTGCTGAGCGACAGGCAGCTGGATGCGTGGATGAGCGAAGACGACGACTGTCACGCGTTCCTGATGTACCACGATCAGTGTGCCGTGTTGGTATTGCCGCATGAGTACGACGACGGGTTTACCCGTCACCAGTTGCGATTGAAGGCGAAGAACCTGCCGGGCGAGGCACTGGGCGCGTACTGCCGCAACCTGCATGCGCTGTGGAAGCAGCAATGGAAGGGCCAGTGCCCGGTCGGCGAAGAAGACGACGAAGATGCCTGACGACAAAGGCGTAGCCCATGCTCTGCGTCATTCCCTCACGGGCGCAGCAGCAGCCTGATGTCCTCACCGACCTGACGCTGGTCAACCACACGCAGGCGACGCTGCTGGTCCATGGCATCGATGCCGAGGCCGGCCAGCAGCGGGCGACCGGTATCGCCCAGCAGCGTGGGCGCCTGATACAGCAGCAGTTCGTCCACCCAGCCGCCGTGCAGCAAGGCACCGGCCAGCGTCGCGCCGGCTTCGGTATGCACTTCGTTGATGCCGCGTTCGGCCAGCAGTGCCAGCACCGCGCCAAGATCGAGACGGCCGTCAACACTGGGCACGCTGGCGAATTCGGCATCGGCCGCATCCGGTGCACTCACTGCAGCATCGTGCAGGTACAGCGTCGGTGCCCCGCCCTCGCGCACGCGGCTGCACTCCAGTGAGCGCAGGCGCGAATCCAGCACTACGCGCAGTGGCGGCATCACCTCGGCATCAGCCAGGCGCACGGTCAGCATCGGGTCGTCGGCCAGCACGGTCTCGGCGCCGGTCAGGATCGCACCCGCACGCGCGCGCCAGTGCTGCACGTCTTCGCGCGCGGCCGGCCCGGTGATCCACTTGGAGCTGCCATCGGCCATCGCGGTACGGCCATCGAGGCTGGCGGCCAGCTTCACCCGCAACCACGGTCGGTTGCGCTCCACACGCGACAGGAAGCCCTTGTTGAGCTCGCGTGCCTGCGCCGCCATCAGCCCTTCTGCGACCTCGATGCCGGCGTTGCGCAGCAGATCGAAGCCACCACCATCGACCTTCGGGAACGGATCGCGCATGGCCGCGACTACGCGCGATACGCCCGCTTCGATCAGGGCCAGCGCACACGGCGGCGTACGACCGTAGTGTGCGCAGGGTTCCAGGGTGACGTAGGCGGTGGCACCACGTGCCTCGCTGCCGGCCTCGCGCAGCGCGAACACTTCGGCGTGCGGTCCACCTGCGCGCTGGTGCCAGCCCTGCCCGACCACACGTTCGCCGTGGGCGATCACGCAGCCGACCATCGGGTTGGGGCGGGTGGTATAGGCGGCACGCTCGGCCAAGCGCAGTGCGTTGGCCATGTGCAGGTGGTCGAGAACGGAGAACGGGGTGGTCATGCGGCCATGGTAGCGCCGCCGGTGCCGGTGTAGATCCACGCCATGCGTGGATGGCCGCCACTGTGCCAACCAACGGTTGGCACCCACCAGTGGATGTGCCATCGGCGCCAACCAAGGTTGGCATCTACCGGGGCGGTCAGCCCTTCTTCTTCTTGGTCAGGGCGATCACGTCGCCCAGCAGCTGCAACTGTTCGGTACTGGAGGGCAGGTCGCGTTCAAGCTTCTCGATCTCCTCGCGGAAATCGGCCACGTCCTCGAAGCTGCGGTAGACCGACGCGAAGCGCACATAGCCGACATGGTCGAGCTTGCGCAGTTCGTTCATGACGAACTCGCCGACCTTGATCGAGGGCACTTCGCGCTCGCCGCTGATGCGCAGCTGGTGGACCACGGCGCGTACCGCCGCTTCGATCTTGTCTTCGGCCACCGCACGCTTCTGCAGCGCGCGGTCGAAGCCAGCGCGGACCTTGCGCTGGTCGAATGCTTCACGGGTGCCATCGCTCTTGACGATGGCGGGCAGTTTCAACTCCACCGTTTCCATGGTGCTGAAGCGCTCGCCACAGGCTTCGCATTCACGCCGACGACGGATCGTCGCGCCGTCTTCGGAGACGCGCGAGTCGATGACCCGGGTATCGGCATGTTGGCAGAAGGGGCAGTGCATGGAACGCCTGGCTCAGGAAAGTACCTATTGCCACGGTCATGGCAGCGTCGCAAAGGTACCTGAGAAAGGGCCCCGCAGCAAATGCTGTCTGCGCGGAAGTGCCTGCATTTCGGCCGAACAGAGCCGCCAGCGCGGTCACGGCTGCGCGTTCAACCGGGTGCCGGCGGCGCCGAGGCCGCGCGCGCCCAACGCAGCCACGCCAGATGCCCTGCCATCACCAGCAACGGCGGGCCGAACCCGAGGAAGGCCAGGGTCGAGATCTCCCCATGCTTGAAGGTGAAGTACAGCGTGGCGCCAACCACGCCCAGCGCGGCCAGGGTCCCCAGCGCCAGGCCGACCCAGGCGACAACCGGCGATTGGCGCAGGCCGCTGACACCGCGCCACAGGAACAGGCCGCTCAGCCACAACCACGACAGCAGGCCGATGATCCCGGCCGACGACCACAGCAGCAGGATCCTGTACTCGTCACCGGTCAGGTACTTGCCATCCCATACGACCATCAGGCCCAGCACGGCACCCGTGCCTCCGGCGGCCACCGTTGGCAGGCCCACCAACAGGCCGGCAATGGCCATCCAGCGTTTGTGCAGACGCTCATCCATGCGTTCGGTTTCCTTCCATGGGCCGCGTCATGCGCGGCGTTTGATCCACACCAGCATCGCAGCCGGCACCAGCATCGATGGGCCCAGCAGCAACAGGCTGATGCCCTCGGCGTGCACGGCGATGCCCCACCACAGCGCCAGCCCCAGCGGGGGCAAGGCAGCGAGACCGCCCGCCAGCAGCATCCACCACCAGAGGCGGTGCACGTGCAGCCCGGCACGCCCCTGCATCAGAAAACCCGCGCTCAGCCACAACCAAGCCAGGCAGCCGGCAATGCCGGCCAGGCCCCACAGCGGCATCACCGTTACCGAGGCCAGCGTGCCATGACCAAACTGGCCCAGCCCCATCAGCAGCAGCATCGTCGCCGCCGCGCCGCCCATCGCCAGGCTGGGCAGGCCGAACAGCACCGCCAGGACGGTGTAGAGGTACTTGAGGTGGCGCTCATCCATGCGCGGTTACTCCCATACCGGTGTCGGAGCCCTTCCCGGCAGGAAGGGATCCGACCCCTGCTGCGATCAGCCGTAGACCGGGTACTTGCGGCACTGCGCGCTGACGGCGTCGCGCACGCGGGCGATGACGGCGTCATCGTTCGGTGCGTCGAGCACGTCGGCGATCCAGTTGGCCAGGTCCACGCAATCCTGTTCGACGTAACCACGGGTGGTCACCGCCGGGGTGCCCAGGCGCAAGCCCGAGGTCACGAACGGCGAACGCGGGTCGTTCGGCACCGAGTTCTTGTTGACGGTGATGTGGGCCTTGCCCAGCGCGGCTTCCGCGTCCTTGCCGGACACGTCCTTGCCGATCATGTCGACCAGCATCAGGTGGTTCTGGGTGCCGCCGGAGACGATCTTGTAGCCGCGCGCGATCAGCGTGTTGGCCATCGCCTGGGCGTTCTTCACCACCTGCTGCTGGTAGGCCTTGAAGCCCGGTTCCAGCGCTTCCTTGAAGGCCACGGCCTTGCCGGCGATGACGTGCATCAGCGGACCGCCCTGGATGCCCGGGAACACGATCGACTGCAGCTTCTTGACCAGGTCTTCGTCGGCGCCCTTGGCGACGATGATGCCGCCGCGCGGGCCGCGCAGGGTCTTGTGGGTGGTCGAGGTGACCACGTGCGCGTGTTCCAGCGGGCTGGGATAGACGCCAGCAGCAACCAGGCCGGCGACGTGGGCCATGTCGACGAACAGGTAGGCACCGACCTTGTCGGCGATGGCACGGAAGCGCGCCCAGTCGATCACCTGCGAGTAGGCGGAGAAGCCGGCCACGACCATCTTCGGCTTGTGCTCCAGAGCCAGGCGCTCGACTTCGTCGTAATCGATCAGGCCCTGGTCGTTCACACCATACTGCACGGCGTTGAACAGCTTGCCCGAGGCGTTCACCTTGGCACCGTGGGTGAGGTGGCCGCCGTGGGCCAGGCTCATGCCGAGGATGGTGTCACCCGGCTGCAGCAGGGCGAAGTACACGGCCTGGTTGGCCTGCGAGCCGCTGTGCGGCTGCACGTTGGCGTAGTCGGCGCCGAACAGCTGCTTCAGGCGGTCGATCGCCAGCTGCTCGGCGATGTCCACGTATTCGCAGCCACCGTAGTAGCGCTTGCCCGGGTAGCCTTCGGCGTACTTGTTGGTCAGCTGGCTGCCCTGGGCTTCCATCACCGCCGGGCTGGTGTAGTTCTCGCTGGCGATCAGCTCGACGTGGTCTTCCTGGCGCTGGGTTTCAGCGGCGATGGCCTTGGCCAGTTCGGGATCGTAGGATTCGATGCGGACGTCACGCGGGAACATCGGGTACTCCAGCAGGCAGGGAAAAGGGGTACGGCTCAGCCCCCGATTGTAGCCCCGCACCGGGCCTGCCGGGGCCGAAACGGACGGGGCCGGCATCCCCGAAGGAATCCGGCCCCGTATGGTTTCGAGTGCGCTGTACCGGCGTACCGGTAGATCCACGCCATGCGTGGAGGTGGCTACGGACTCAGCGGCTGCTGAGCACGTACTGGGCGATCACACCGGTGGCGATGGCCACCAGCAGCATGTTGCCGCGGTCATCGCGGATCCAGTGGTGGCCATACGGCGGGCGACGCAGGTGATAGCGCGGGTAGTCGTTCACCACATAGATCGGGCCACGGTAGTAGTCGCGGTAGCGATGGCCGACCTTCCAGCCGTAGCCCGGGCCATAGGCCGGGCGGTACACCACACGCGGCGGTGCCGGGCGGTAGTAGCGGTCATGGTCGCGGTGCCACTCGCGGCGATCCTGGCGGTAGTCGCGCCGGGCCTCGCGGCGGTCGCGCTCCCAGTCACGGCGATCCTGGCGCCACTCGCGGCGGTCCTCGCGCCACTCGCGGCGATCATGGTCGCGGCGGTGGTCGTTGTCGGCGAAGGCCGGGGCCACGGCGCCGAGCGCCAGCACAGAGGCCACGGCGCCGGCCATTACTCGATTGATGCGCATGTCAGACCTCTGCTCGGGTGGGTGGTGAGCCCATATTGCGCACCCGATCTGAACCGTTTCCGGCTGGAAACGCTTCCCGCTACAGGACTGTGACCGGGTATTCAGGCCGCGGCCAGCCCGGCGCCCCTGCCCGGGCGCGGCCCGGAACCGGTTCCGGCTATAATTGGCGGTATTCCATTTCAGTCTGTGCCCGCTGCCGCAACGGGATGTTCCCGTGACGGGTCGGGCGCAGGGCCGCGCCTACGGAGACCGCATGTCCTCGCAATACATCTACACCATGAACCGCGTGTCCAAGGTGGTCCCGCCCAAGCGGCAGATCATCAAGGACATCTCGCTGTCCTTCTTCCCGGGCGCGAAGATCGGCCTGCTGGGCCTGAACGGCGCCGGCAAGTCCACCGTGCTGAAGATCATGGCCGGCGTGGACACCGATTTCGAGGGCGAAGCCCGCCCGCAGCCGGGCATCAAGGTCGGCTACCTGGCGCAGGAACCGGAACTGGACCCGACCAAGACCGTGCGTGAAGCGGTCGAGGAAGGCGTGGGCGAAGTGCTGCAGGCCCAGGCCGCGCTGGACGCGGTGTACCTGGCCTACGCCGAGGAAGGCGCCGACTTCGACGCGCTGGCCAAGGAACAGGAGCGCCTGGAGGCGATCCTGGCCGCTGGCGACGCGCACACCCTGGAGAACCAGCTGGACGTGGCCGCCGATGCGCTGCGCCTGCCGCCGTGGGATGCCGTGGTCGGCAAGCTGTCCGGTGGTGAAAAGCGCCGCGTGGCGCTGTGCCGCCTGCTGCTGCAGAAGCCGGACATGCTGCTGCTCGACGAACCGACCAACCACCTCGACGCCGAGTCGGTGGAATGGCTGGAACAGTTCCTGGCGCGCTACACCGGCACCGTGGTGGCGGTCACCCACGATCGCTACTTCCTGGACAACGCCGCCGAGTGGATCCTGGAACTGGACCGCGGCCGCGGCATTCCGTGGAAGGGCAACTACACCGACTGGCTGACCCAGAAGGATGAACGCCTGAAGCAGGAAGACAACCAGGAAAAGGCTCGCCAGAAGGCGATCCAGAAGGAACTGGAGTGGTCGCGCCAGAACGCCAAGGGCGGCCGCACCAAGGGCAAGGCCCGTCTGGCCCGCCTGGAAGAGCTGCAGTCGGTCGATTACCAGAAGCGCAACGAGACCAATGAAATCTTCATCCCGCCGGGCGAGCGCCTGGGCAATGCGGTGATGGAGTTCAAGAACGTCTCCAAGAAGTTCGGCGACCGCCTGCTGTTCGACAACCTGAGCTTCCTGGTGCCGGCCGGCGCCATCGTCGGCATCATCGGCCCGAACGGTGCCGGTAAGTCGACCCTGTTCAAGATGATCACCGGCCAGGAAAAGCCGGATACCGGCGAGATCGTGGTCGGCCCGACCGTGAAGCTGTCCTACGTGGACCAGAGCCGCGACGCGCTGGAAGGCAACCACAACGTCTTCCAGGAAATCGCTGGCGGCCTGGACATCCTCAACATCAACGGCATCGAGATCCAGTCGCGCGCCTACATCGGCCGCTTCAACTTCAAGGGCCAGGACCAGCAGAAGATGGTTGGTTCGCTGTCCGGTGGTGAGCGTGGCCGCCTGCACATGGCCAAGACCCTGCTGCAGGGTGGCAACGTGCTGCTGCTCGACGAACCGTCCAACGATCTGGACATCGAAACCCTGCGTGCGCTGGAAGATGCGCTGCTGGAGTTCCCGGGCAACACCTTCGTCATTTCGCATGACCGCTGGTTCCTGGATCGCATCGCGACCCACATCCTGGCGTTCGAAGGCGACTCGCACGTGGAGTTCTTCCAGGGCAACTACCGCGAGTACGAAGAAGACAAGCGCCGCCGCATGGGCGACGACGCTGCGCCGAAGCGCCTGCGCTTCAAGGCGCTGAAGTAAGGCAACAGGAAAGGCCGCGCTCGCGCGGCCTTTCTCATTTCGGTAGGTCGCCACCGTTGGTGGTGACGCTGTGAAGCGTACCGACCAACGGTCGGTACCCACGTTCTGCATTCGGGTAGGTCACGACCGTTGGTCGTGACGCATTATTGTCGCGAGATTCCCCCATGTCCCTGTTCGAACGCCTGTTCCAGCTGCAACAGCACGGCACCACCGTGCGCACCGAGCTGCTGGCCGGTGTCACCACCTTCCTGACGATGTCCTACATCGTCTTCGTCAATCCCGAGATCCTCGGCACCACCGGCATGGATGCGGGCGCGGTGTTCGTGGCCACCTGCCTGGCGGCTGCACTGGGTTCGGCGGTGATGGCGCTGGCCGCCAACTTCCCGGTCGGCATGGCGCCCGGCATGGGCCTGAACGCGTTCTTCGCCTTCACTGTGGTCGGCGCTGCCGGCCTGCCGTGGCAGCAGGCACTGGGCGCGGTGTTCATCTCCGGCCTGGTGTTCCTGGTGCTGTCGCTGACCGGTGTGCGTGCATGGCTGGTGTCGGGTATTCCTTCGTCGCTGCGCTCGGCCATCGTGGCCGGCATCGGCCTGTTCCTGGCGATCATCGCGCTGCAGAAGTCCGGCGTGATCGTCGGCAATGAAGACACGCTGGTGGCGCTGGGCCCGTTGAACACGGCGCCGCCGCTGCTGGCGCTGGCCGGCTTTCTGCTGATCGCGGTACTGGAAGCGCGCCGCATCCGTGGCGCGATCCTGATCGGCATCCTGGCCGTGACCGGCGCTGGTTGGGCATTGGGCGACGTGCAGTACCAGGGCCTGGTCTCGCTGCCGCCGAGCCTGGCGCCGACCTTCCTGCAGCTGGACCTGCCGGGCCTGCTGCACCATGACGGCGGCGCGCCGATCGCGGTGCTGCTGCAGGTGGTGCTGGTATTCGTGCTGGTGGAAGTGTTCGATGCCACCGGCACCCTGTACGGCGTGGTCGGTCGCGCCGGCCTGCTGAAACTTCCGGGCGCGCAGAAGCGCTTCGGCCGTGCGCTGCTGGCCGACAGCACGGCGATCGTGGCCGGCTCGATGCTCGGTACCAGCAGTACCACCGCGTTTGCCGAAAGCGCCTCGGGCGTGCAGGTAGGTGGCCGTACCGGCCTGACCGCACTGGTGGTATCGGCACTGTTCCTGGCCGCGCTGCTGTTCTCGCCGCTGGCGGCGATGGTGCCCAGCTATGCCACCGCACCGGCGTTGCTGTTCGTGGCTGGCCTGATGCTGCGCGAACTGGTGGAAGTGGACTGGAGCGACCTGACCGAATCGGTGCCGGCGGCACTGTGCGCGCTGGCGATGCCGTTCACCTACTCCATCGCAAATGGCCTGGCGTTCGGCTTCATCGCCTACGCCGCGCTGAAGGCCGGCACCGGCCGCTGGTGCGAAGTGCATCCGGCGGTGTGGCTGGTGGCGGTGCTGTTCACCCTGCGCTACGCGTTGGAATAAGCGGTAGGCGATGCCGGCCAGCGGCCGGCACTACCGGGTGGTGGTTCACCTGCCGCGCACGGTGCTCTGGGATGATGCAGGCATGGTTCCGCCTGTCCTTCCCGCTGATCCGTCTTCGCCGTTGCGCCGCCGGTTGCTGCGCGCGGCAGTGCTGGCACCGCTCGCCGGTACGCTCGCTACCCTGCCCGGCTGCTCGCCGCCGGTGCAGGTCGATGGCACGTTCCTGCAGCCGTGGCGCAGCCACCTGCAGTGGGGCCTGGCCGACTGGCAGCGATCCTTGAAGCTTGCACGTACGCTGGGCTGCCGGCAGCTGGTGCTGCAGTGGACCGGCATCATCGGTGGCAGCGACGGCGACTGGTCACTGCCCGACGGCAGCCTGCAGCAACTGTTCACCGCCGCCAGCGAGAACGACATCCGCATCCGCGTCGGCCTGCCCTTCCAGCAACGCTGGTGGCAGGCCATCGGCGCCGACGATGCCTCGCTGCAGGCCTTCCTGGCCGACAGCCTGGCGCAGGCACGCCGCTGGTTGGCACAGGCGCCCTGGGCGCAGCAGCCGGCCTTCGGGGGCTGGTACCTGCCCTACGAGCTGGAGCAGTACCACTGGGCCGATCCGGCGCGCCAGCTGTGGCTGGCGCAGTGGTTGCACGGCCTGGTGCAGGCCGCCGGCGCACGCGGCGGTGACTGTGCGATCTCCTGTTACTTCAGCCGCCTGCAGACCAATGGCAACCTGGTCACGCTGTGGCAGGCGGTACTCGCGCACGCGGCCGTGCGGCCCATGGTGCAGGACGGCGTGGGGGTGGCCGGCGCCGGCAACGTGCAGCAGCTGCAACCGCTGCTCGATCATCTCCATGCCAACGGCATCGGTTTCGATGCGATCGTTGAACTGTTCCGCGAACTGCCCGGCGGCCCCGCCGACGGCAGCGGATTCAAGGGCGAAACGGCCGATGCCGCACGCATCCAGCGGCAGTTGGCATGCGCACGCGACAGCGGCGCACAGCACGTGCTGGTCTATGCATTGGAGCCATGGCTGACCCAGGACACACCGCAGGCCGCAGCGCTGCGGCGACGCTGGGGCCTGCCTCAGTAGTAGAGGATGGCGGTGGCGAACAGGCCCTTGGCACGCTGCGTATCACCACCGCCGATGGCGATGCGGTACTGCACGGTCAGGTCCAGGTAGGAACGCGGCGTGTTGTAGTGGTCCTCGCGGAACCAGTAACGCACGCCCACGCCTGGCCCTGCGCCAAGTGACCAGCTGCGCTGCGTATCGTTGAGCGCGAACGACTGCGCCGGGAACAGCGGGTAACGGATGTCGCGCACGCGCGAGCGCTGGTCCAGCCAATCGGCGCCAACCACGACATAGGGTGTGACCACCCAGTGCGTCTGCCCGGCACCGAAACGGAAGCTGCGCCCGGCGCGCAGTTCACCGGCAACGAACCACTGTTCGCGATGCAGGCGCCCGTTGGCGTCGCCGATCCGCCGCACCGGCGTGCCGTTGGCATCGAGCGCGTCGAGGGTGAAGGTGGCACCGTTGTCGTCCCAGGTATATCCCCCCTGCGCATAGCCACTGACCATCCACCACTGGTTCACATCGGTGCGCAGATCGGTGCCGTGGTAATAGCCGTAGGTCAGGTAGGACATCCATCCACCGGAACCGCTGGCCAAGCGGTAGCGCGCCAGCGTGCTGGCTTCCAGTGGCCGGTTCAGGGCCAGCTGCAGGCGGCACTGCACCGCTGCCGATGCGGGGTAGACCTCGCCCTGGCGGGTGGCACTGCCCAGGAACTGGCGGCGCTCGATGCCGGCGCTCAAACCGGTCTGGCCAAAGGCGTAGCGCAGGCCGAACGAGGCGATGGTGGACGGCCAGCCGGTGGTCGAGCGCGAATGACTGAGGCGCTCGGCGCGTGCACGCGCATCCGGCGTTGATTCGCCGGTGCACGGATCCACCGCACGGATCGACTCGTAGGTGCCGCCCTCGTCGTACAGCGTGTTGAGCAGGCGTGCGTAGAGCTCCAGCGTGCCATGCTGGTCGTTGAAGGCCGGGGGCCGCCAGAACGCCTCCAGCGTACTGAACACCGAATCGCCGGGCGTACTGATCGCCGCACCGCCGACATTGGTTGCGGCCTGGCGCGCCCCCCGGAAACCCGCCGAGGCGACCACGCCCCACTCGCGTGAATAGTTGGCGATGGCATTGCGCACGTTGTAGCGCTGATGCTCATCCAGCGGCAGCTCACCGACGTCGGCGCGGTCGATGGCGCTACGCAGCAGGGTCACCGCCTGTGGATGATCGCCGTTGGCTGCGCTGGCGTAGGCCTGGTCCAGCACCACGCTTTTCGGTGCCTTGCCGGTGGCCTCGGCGGCACGGAAGTCGGCCAGTGCCTGCGCAGGTTCGTGCGCCTTCTGGTTGAGGTAGCCGCGCTGCATCAGCGCCTCCGCATCGTCAGGACGCTGTGCCAGTGCCGCATCCAGGCGCTGCCGTGCTTCGTCCTGCTGTGCGCGGTTGCCCGCTGCCAGCGTGGTGGTCAGCAGGGCCTGCAGGTTCGCGTCGTCCGGTGCGAGTTGCACGGCCTGCCGTGCCTCACCGATGGCATCGGTGTAATCCTGGCGCGCGTAGGCAGCATAGGCACGCTGTGCGGCACCGCCGTCGCCCTGCAGGTCGGCCGGCATCAACTCGCAGACATTGCCTGTGTCGCCCGACTGGCAGTGCTGGAACGGCGCCGGATAGGTCTGCGCGCTCATACGCGGAAGCTCGCGACTGGAGCGGATCGCCCGGCTACGTTGCTCGATGCCCTGCTGCAGAAGCTGCCGCGTCCGTGCATCGCCTTCAGCTGGCAGTACCGCCGCCTGCAACGGTGCCAGCAGTGCAGCTGCGCGTATCCGATCACCTGCGGCCAGCGCTGCATCCACCGCCAGCAGACGCACGTTGCGCTGCTGCATGGATGACCCGGGCGTGGCGAGTGCCGCATCGAAATCCTCATTGGCCCGCAGTGAACTGCCCTGGCGCTGGCGCAGGTAGCCGCGCATCACCCGTGCATTGAGATCCTGGCCGTCGGCCTGCAACGCCTGATCAGCACTGTGCTCAGCGTCGGCCAGCTGATCGCCCTGCAGCTGCGCGGTGATCAATAGCAGCCGGTATGAAGCCACGTCGGGGGCCAGTTCCACGGCAGCGTGTGCATGCTCAATGGCGGCGGCATCCTCGCCTGCGGACAGCGATTGATAGGCCTGCTGGGCCTGCAGCAGGGCGCCTTGGCGACCCAATGCCACGCGCCGCGTGCGCAGCGCCTCGGCATTCGGTGCACCCAGCTGCAGCGCGGTGCCGATGGCGGCGTCGGCCTGTTCGGGCTGTTGCTGTGCCTCCAGTGCTGCCACCCATAGCAGGGCCCATGCGCCCTGTTTCGGCTGCTTCCGGAACGCCTGCTCGGCCTTGCTGGCCGCCTCTCCCATCCGCCCGGCGTCATAGGCCGCGTACGCCTCGGTGGCCAGCGCGTAGGCCTGCTGCCTGCTGCGGTCTGCGGCGCTGCCGACCGGACGAGATGGGGATGTCGTGCGCGCACCTTCGCCTCCGGTTGCCGCGCTACGTGCAGCGGTGACAGCCGCCAGCGCCGGCAAGGCCGGATCTTTCATCCCCGCGTCCAGCGCACGCCGCGCCTGCTGCTGCGCTTCTGCACCACGCCCGAGTTTCTGCAGCGCATAGATCTGCAGCAGGCGCAGCCGCACCACGTCCGGGCGCAGCCGGATCGCTTCAGTGGACTGCTGGTACGCCGCTCGGTAGTCACCACGCTCATAGGCGGCAAACGCCTGTTCGGCGATACGGTAGGCAGCTCCAGACAATGGCAGCTGCGCATCGGCCTGGGCCTGTACCGATACGCTGGCCGTGGCCAACGCCACGGCAATGACGGTGGACAGCAGCGTGGTCTTCATGCCGGCAAGGCTCCGGGAGGCGGTGACTGCAGCGTGGCCGCACGCCGGCGCTGTTCCTGCATGGCCTGGGCCACGGCCTCCTCGGTGGTGATGCCCTGCTTGACCAGGTAATCGCCGATGCGGCCGTCGCGCTGCGGCATGTAGTCATCCAGTGCGATCTCGAAGCGCGCGTGATCGATCAGGCGCATCTCCACCAGCAGGTCACCCAGCAAGGGCACGTTGTCCAGGTGCCACTGCCGGTCGCCGCCGATCAGGCGCAGGCCCGCGTTGATTTCGCTTTCGCGGGCGATGCTCTGTTCAACGTGCTCGCTGCGGGTTTCCTGCTTCAGCAGTGCCAACGCCTCTTCGGGCAATGGGCTGGCGACGGCCAGCCGCAGGGTACCTTGCTGACGCGGCGGCAGCGGCAGCATCCGCCATTGCACGCAGGCATCGGCACTGACCGGGAACTGGCAGGCACGCAGGTAATCCACGTCGATCACCGCGCGTGGCAGGTCGCCCTGGAAGGCGATCGCCTCGGCCAGCGTTTCATCATCCAGCCAGCCCTGGGTGAGCAGGATGCGGCCCAACGGCTGCTGGCGGCCTGCCTGCTGCTGATCCAGCGCCTGCTGCAGGCGTTCGGGTTCCACCGCCTGCCAGGTGGTCAACAGCTCACCGAGCTGCTTGCGGGTCTGCACCAGCTGCGCCGCATCCGGGAAGTCGTGCATGGTCTTGTCCCAGACCATGCGCTTGCCGAACAGCAGGTAGGCCAGGAACACCTTCCACGCGCGTGCGGTGGCCATGGAATTGATCATGTTTCCGACCACCATGCGCGGGATCGACATCAGCGCATGCTCCCAGCCATACAGCCGGTTGACGAAGTAGAAGCGCTGCACGACGCGGGTGGCCAGCGCCGCCGTGGTCAGCAGCGCCACGTTCATCTGCCAGGTACCGGCCTGGAACACGCTGGGAAACTGCATCGTCCACAGCCCGGTCATCTTCAACAGCCAGAACAGCAGCAGCTGCAGGAAGATGAGGTAGGCGATGATGCTGACGAACGAGGTGATGATGCCCTTGCGGTCGCGCGCCAGCAGGTACTTGGTGGCCAGCGAGCCGCGCCAGCCCAGCGACTCCCAGCTCTGCAGGCCGATGCCCAGCACCCACCGCGCCTTCTGCCGGTACGATGCGCGGAAGTTGTCGGGGAAGTACTCGCGCACGCACAGCGCCATCTGCTGGGTGCGCTCGCGTACCGGGCCCCAGCCGAACCATGACGGGCGACGCACGCGGAACTGCACCGGGAAGCGCGCGAAGATCGACTGCATCCCCATCGCCGCCAGCCGCGCACCGACGTCGTAGTCCTCGGTGAGGCTGTCGGTGTTGAAGGGCTGGTTGTCGGTCTGCGCGCTCAGTGCCAGCAGCGCGCGCCGCGAGAAGCAGGTACCGACACCGGCCGACGGCACCATGCCGGAAACACTTTCGCGCACCACCAGATCCTTGGCATGCCATTCGGCGAACTCGTCCATGTAGACGCCGGCCACCAGTTCGTACCACTCGCGGTCCAGCGAGGTGACCGGCAACTGGATCATGTCCTTGCGCGGCAAAAGGTAGTTGTAGAAGCGCAGTTCCATCGGGTGCAGCACGTCCTCGCTGTCGTGCAGGATCACCCCGGCGAACTCGATGTCGTGGCGCTTCTCGTAATCGAAGATGGCCAGGATCAGCCAGTTCAGGCAGTCGGCCTTGCTGGTCGGCCCGTCATGCGGCACTTCCACGCGGCGCAGGCGCTTGTAGCGGCGGCGCATGCGCTCCACTTCGTCGATGGTCTGCTGGTCGTTGGGATAGGTGCCGACGAACACCACGTACTCGCGGTAGTCGAGCACGTTGATCATGTTCTCCACCATCTGCGCGATGACGTCGTACTCCATCCACGCCGGCACCATGATCGCCAGCGGCTGTTGCGGCCGCTGCAGCAGGTCTTCCTGGCTCAGTGGCCGGTACGCCTCGCGACGCTTGATGGTGAGCGCCCGCCAGCTCTCGCGCACCCAGTACCAGACATCGATGAACAGGTCATCGAGGCTGGAGATCAGGATCAGCACGGCCACCGCCGCCGCCGTGGTTTCCAGGGCAGCGTAGTAGTTGGCCAGCTGGATGTTCCAGAACAGACCGTCCACGGTGGATCAGTGCCCTGTGTTGGCGGACTTGCGGCGGCGCACCTGGGTAACGCGGGCGGCCAGCAGCGCGAACACGATCACGCCGACCAGCAGCAGCAACCAGACCATGTGCCGTTCCCACTTCGATTGCGGATTGCCATCCTGGGCAACGCGGCTCCCGTAAGGATCCTGGCGGTCGAACTCGCGCACGGCATCACTGCCGTCGAGCACGGCGAGATCACCGCGCAGCAGCCGGAACGGTGCGCCGAACGGCGGTGCCTGTGCGCCCAGGTCGCTGTACAGCACGCCGAGCTGGCCGCCGGAGGTGCCGACCTGCACCACCGCGGCACGATCCAACCCGCTGACATCCAGCAGCGGCTGCGGCTTCCCGCCGATCAGCAGATGACCGTTCTTCAGGCCGGCCACATCGACACCCGATGGCGCCACACCGAACGCCAGCCACGGTGCGCCCGGGCTGACCGCCGCACCGGCATCGACCACCTTCAGTTCCGACGCCTCCGGCGAGGCACCCACTGCACTGGCCACCGCAATCACCTTGCGCAGCGATGCCGGTGCATCCTGCAGCCACGTGGCCGGCACGAACACCTGGTTGCCGCGCGACAGCTGACTGCTGGCGCCGACGAAATCACTGCCCAGCGACCGCTTGGCCAGGGTCAGGTGGCTGCTGGGCAGGATCGAGACCGGATAGGCGGTGGCCGGATCGTGGCAATAAGGTCGTGCCGGTTGGCGCAGGAAGCTGACGCGGATCTCGTTGCGCGCCGACAGCGCGTAGGCCGGCACCTTGGCCACCAGCCGTTGCGGCTGGCCATTGGCCGACAGCACCTTGCCGCCCAGCAGGTAATCGTTGAAATGGATCGTGGCCACCGCGCCCTGCCCGGCGGCGTTGGGCGCCGCCGAGACATCGATCACCACTTCCTCGGGCAGGCGCCCATCGGCCGACAGCGCGCCGAGGTCGAAGGTGGCACTGCGGTCCGCGCGGGTGACCACATCCATCGTACCGGCGATGTTGCCGAGCCGGCTCAGCAGCACCTGGTCTCCGTCCAGCTTCGGTGTTCCCGCCGCGCTGACCTGCAGGCTGCGGCCCAGCGCATAGCTGCGCCACTGTTCGGCGAACAACCCGGCGACCTTGCCCGCCGCCGCCGGGCCGACCACCAGCGTCGGACGGCCAGCAACGGCGACCACGCTGACCGATGCGTTGGCCGTGGGCTTTTCCAGGCCGCCCATATCGGTACCGCGCCACGCGGCGAAGGCAGCGCCCGCATCGGCACCCGTAGCCGCGACCTGTACGGCCAGCGCGTCCAGTGCCGCGCGTACGCCGGCCCGCAGCGCATCACTGCCGATCATCACGTCAGCGGCCAAGGGCCCGCTGTCACGCAGCGACAGCAGCGCGCCAACTTCAGCCAGATCCTTGATCACATGCGCGCGCTCGCCCGTCGCCAGCGCAGCGTAGGCCGGCACGCCCTGCAGGCTGGCCGGGATGCTGATGCCGGTCAGGTCGACACTGTCACCGACCTTGGGTAGCGCCACCACCTGCACCTGCTTGCCACCGCCCTGCAACGCGGTACCGACGCGCCAGGCGGCATCGTAGGCCGGCGCCTGCAGCGCCTTGCCGTCCACCAGCAGGCGCACCTGCGGTGGCAGCGCGCCCCAGGCCTTGGCCACGGTGTCCACGGCCCGGCCATCGAAGCGGTAGCTGAAACGCGAGTCCGGCGACAGCCGCAACACGTTGGCCGGCGCGCTCTGGTCGGCACATTGGTAGTCGGAGACGATCGACCACCAGCCGACGCCGACCCGCACGAAGCCGTTCTGGCGGGGTTCGCCATCAATGGCCAGTAGCTGGCTGGCGTCGCCCTGCGCATCAGTGATCGAGCGCGCGGCGATCGGATCGCCATCGACCGACCACAGGCCGGAAGTGCGCCCGGCGTGGCCGCGCACATAGCGCCCGTCCAGCTGCAGCTGCGCATCGCGGGTGGCGACGCCGACCGGCACCGGCAGGTAGACCTCGCGCTGGCTCTCCTGCCCGCTGAGCACCAGCGGTTGGCGGAAACCGAGTTCACGCAAGGTCATCTGCCGGTTGACCGTGCTGTCGCCGCTCCATTCGGCGAATTGGCCGGCGACGCTGTCGGCGGCATGGGCACTGGCAACCACGCCCGACAGGACGAACGCGGCGGCGGATGCAAACAGGGGAGAGCGGCCGGTCTGGGTCATGGCGTCACTTCGCGTGGATGGAGGTGGGCGGCACCGCTGTTGCGGAGGCCGGGCGAGAATTCGGGAAGGGGCGTGCCACGCAGGGCGGCGACGATGCGCGCGCTGGCACGGCCATCGCCGTAGGGACTGGCGTCGGGATCGAAGCGGGTCGGATGCGGTGGTTGTGCCAGTGCCGCGTTGACCGCCTCGACAATGCGCGAGGGCCTGGTGCCGACCAGCGTCACCACTCCGGCCTCGACCGCCTCCGGGCGTTCGGTGACGTCGCGCATGACCAGCACGGGCTTGGCCAGCGCAGGCGCTTCTTCCTGCACGCCACCGGAGTCGGTGAGGATGACGTCGGCGCGCTGCATCAGGCGCACGAAGCGCAGGTAGTCCTGCGGCGGCACCAGGTGCACGTTGTCGAGATGGCCGAGGTGGGCGTTGACCGGGCCCTGCACGTTCGGGTTGAGATGCACCGGGTACAGCACCTGCAGGTCCGGCCGCCGCGCCAGTTCGGCCAGCGCACGGCAGATGTCCTCGAAGCCCTGGCCGAAACTCTCGCGGCGATGGCCGGTGACCAGCAGCAGGCGACGATCGGGGTCAAGCATGTGGAAGGGTTCGTCAGCCCGCGCACGCAGCGCCGGGTCGGCATCCAGCCGCTCTACGGTCTGCTGCAGGGCATCGATGACGGTATTGCCGGTGACCAGGATCTGCCCGCCCAGGTGTTCACCGGCCAGGTTGGCGCGCGAGCTGGGCGTGGGCGCGTACAGCTGGTGGCCGACCACATCGATCACCCGCCGGTTCATTTCCTCCGGCCACGGCCGGTTGATGTCGCCGGTGCGCAGGCCGGCCTCGACGTGACCGATCGGAATACGGTGGTGGAACGCAGCCAGTGCGGCGGTCATCGCCGTGGTGGTATCGCCGTGCACCAGTACCCGGTCCGGACGAACCTGCGTGTAGAGCGCGTCAAGCCGTTCGAACAGCTTGGAACACAGGCCATTGAGGGTCTGGTTGGGCACCATGACATCGAGGTCATGGTCGGCGGTGATCGCGAACAGCGACATCACCTGGTCCAGCATCGCCCGGTGCTGGCCGGTGATGCAGACCACCGATTCGATGTCCGCAGCCTCCGCCAAGGCCCTTACCAGCGGCCCCATCTTGATCGCTTCCGGTCGCGTGCCGAACACCGACAGGACCTTCATCGCAGCGCTCCGAAAGGCCGGCGCGAGGGAATGCCAGGAGCTGTAGCCACGTCTGGATCCTTTCGGCGTTCCCGTCCAACACCCGCAGGCAGGAGACGGTCACCTCATGAGGAAACTCCAAAATCGCGACGTACATCACATTCGAATGATGGTACGTGCGTCGTGGCATTGATCTTCATCGTTGGAAGATCAAGACGCAGTCAACGCCGCCCGTGGAACGGGCGACGTTGCGGTGGAACGCAGCAGTGGCGCGGCCTGCGGCCGCCTTACTCGTACTGGATGGTGAAGGTGGCCTGGCCGTTTGCGACACCTGCACCCACCGTGCCGGCCTGGGTCTGCACATAGCGGGCACGCAGCGGCAGCGCCATGACACTGGTACCCGGCACGGTGGTGCCGACGTTGACGGTCTGGCCGAAACGCACTTCGCGCTCGGTGCTGCCATCGCGCTGGACCATCTGGATGCCGATACGGGTGGCGCTGTTGGTGGCCGCGCTGAGCTTCAGCACGCCCGGCATGTTCGAGCTGTCCTGGTCGGCGTCGAGGCGGATGCCGATCTTGCTCTGGTAGGCAGCAACGTTGCTGCCCTGGCAGTTCAGGCGTATCTCGAAATCGCGATCTACAGCCTTGGAACCGACACCGGTGAACGTGGTGTTGGGCACGCTGCCGAAATCGACGGCAATGTTGCGACTGCCCGCCTGCACTTCGCAGGTCGGGCTGACCACGGTGGTGCCCGAGCCCCTGAAGGTGGAGGTCAGCACCGGGCGGCTGGGGCCATCACCATCGAAGTAGTAGGTGGTGAAGCGACCGTTCGGTGCGATCACGCCCGAACCGGTCTGCGCGGCGGTCTTGATCAGCTGGATGCGGAACTGGCCACCGATCAGCGAGATCGTGGAGTTGGCCGCGAAATTGATGGTATGTGGGTAATAGGCCTGGATCGCGCCGGAGTCGCGGAACAGGCGAATGCCCACACCGGCCACGCCGGTCTCATAGACGTTGGCAAAGCCGGCCACCGGTCGCTTCTGCGGCGCGTTGACGTACTCGCCTGTCGAGTAGCCGCTATACCAGTAGTCACAGCGGGCAACGCTGTTCTGCTGGTTGATCGGCACGCTGATTTCCTTGATCACGCCACCCACCGGTGTACTGGGCAGGATCACGATCTGACCCATGTCCATCTGCACGTCCTGTGCAACGAAGCCGTTGATCTGGATGCGGCAGGCCGCACTGGCCTGCTGCGCCAGCAGCACGCCACCCAGCAGGGCCAACGCGGCCAATGCCTTGCGGCCACGGGAAGAAATCATCGGCATGCTGCCTCCAGCGGGATGAAGCCGGTTTTGGACGCGTCGGCGCCCGCCGGTACCTGGTAATCAATGGTGCAGCGCTGATCGGCACCTGCGCCCCACTCGACCTGCAACTGGCCCTGGTTCTTCTCGCTGCGCACGTACAGGCGGCCGCCCTGGCTGACCATGCCCACCGGCTGGCCCTGCTCATCCTTGACCTGCGCACCGAACGGCATGGTGCGGCCATCGGTGTTGCGCACCTGGATCAGCAGCGCGTTGCCCTTGCGGGTATCGAAGCGCAGGTAGCTGATGGCACCGGCGAACGGCGCGATCGACTGGCTGGTGCTTTCCAGCTCGACGTCGTGGGCCATGCCCTGCGGATCGAGGGTGACGGTGTTGAGGCGGTACGGCGACACGTACGGGACCACCGCGTAGCCGCGGCCGTCGACGCGCAGGCCCGGGGCGTTGCTGACGATCGCATCGCGTGCGCCCGGCGCTTCCACCAGCACCATGGTGTCGCCACGCTGCGGGGTGAAGGTGAAGCCGCCCGGATGCACGACCACGCTGCCGTTGGCACCGACCGACGCCTGGCGGAAATCGCGCGAGTGGCTGTAGGTCGCGTTCAACGCGCTGTAGCGGCTGCGGTATTCCGCACTGCCCACCGCGGTGGTGCCACCTTCGCGGGAGTCGGACAGCGCCACACCGTAGCTGAAGTTGTTGTCGATGCCGGCCGAACCGGTGATGCCAACGCGGCTGTTGTCGTAGCCACCGCGCTCGCGCACGCCGAGGTCGGCGCTGAACGACACCGGGTGCGAACCACGACCCAGCGGCACGCTCATCGACAGCAGGTACTGGGTATCGGAACGGCCGAGCACGCCCTCTTCGGTGCGCAGCGCCGAGAAGCCGTAGTTCACCGAACGCCAGGCGTTGTTGTAGCCCACCTGATACTGCTTGGAGGTGCCGGGGCGGTCGTAGAAGTCACGCACCGAACCAGTCACGTACAACGCGCCGCCACGACGGCCCAACGGCTGGTTCAGGGTCACCTGGAACTGGCTGCGCTGGCGACCACGGGTGGTCGGATCGATGCCGCGCTTGTCCGAATCACGGCCGTACAGCGCATCCTGCAGGCTGTAGAAGCCTTCGGTCGAATAACGGTAGGCGGCCAGGGTCAGGTTGGTCCCGGTCTCGCCGATCATGTTGCTGTAGCTCAAGCGCACGCTGGCACCGGTGTGGTTGCCGTAGTGGTCGAACGTCGTACGTGCGTGGGTGACGTCGGCGGCGAACGCGCCAACCGGCGTGGACAGGCCGACGCCGTACAGCAGCGACAGGTAGCCATCGCTCAGTGCACTGCCGCCGTACAGCGTCAGCTGGTTGCCGATACCGCGCTGGTAGGTGCCCTGCACCAGCCACGGCTCATCGGCCAGCAGCTTGTTGCGCACCTGGCCGGCCGTCAGCGAGTAACGCGAAACGCCTTCGCGTAGCATCTGCGGCACCGAACCGAACGGAACCTTGAATTCGCGGCGGCGGCCATCGGCCTCGATCACGCTCACTTCCAGGTCGCCGCCGTAGCCGGTCGGGTACAGGTCGTCGATGACGAAGCTGCCCGGCGACACGGTGGAGGAGTAGATCAGCTGCTCGTTCTGGCGCACTTCGATGCGTGCGTTGGTCTCGGCGATGCCGCGCACGACCGGCGCGTAACCGCGCAGCGAATCGGGCAGCATGCGATCGTCGCTGGCCAGGCTGGCACCGCGGTAACCGATCGAGTCGAACAGTTCACCGGTGGTGTAGGCCTCACCGATGGTGAGCATGCCGCGCACCTGCGGGATGCCGCGCTGCGCATAGGTGGCGATGCTCTGCCAATGGCGGCCATCGCCCTCGGACCAGGTCAGGTTCGAATCGTGGCGGAACTGCCAGCCACCCAGGTTCATGCCGGCGTTGAGGCCGAGGTAGGCACTGCGGTTGCGCTGGCCACCTTCGACACGGCTGTCGCTGTCGATGGCATTGAAGCTGTAGCCGACGAAGCCGGCATTGATGCCGCGGTCCCACAGCGCCGGGTTGACGTAGCCGCGTGCCTCACGACGCAGGAACACCTGCGGGATGCTCAGGTCGTAGCGCAGGTTGCCGCTGTCATAGACACCATAGGCATTGGCCATGCGCTGCTGGACCGGCACGCAGCTGGTCTTGTCGGTCGGCACGGACGGATCCTGCTGCAGCAGCACGGCTTCGCTGTCCACGCCCATTTCTTCCAGCATCGGCAGCGGCAGGCAGGCGTCGACACGGCCCTGCGCATCGGCCTTGAACTGCAGATCGCGACGGCCCTGCCAGGCACCGTTGACGTAGACGTCGACACGGTAGTTGCCGGCCACCATCGGGTTGCCGTTGCTGAAGGCCGCCAGATCGACCTGCTTGGCCTGGCCAGACAGGAAGCTGGAGTTGAACTGGGCCGATTCCGGTGCACGCGCATTGGCCGCACCACTCTGCGCCATCAGCGCCTGTTCGCCGAGATTGGCCGGGGCAGCCAGCGCCCATCCTGGGCAGGCCACGCCAGCAACCAACAGGCAAAGCGCCTGATGGATCGACAATGTCAATCTGTTTCCGATCACACTGACATTCCTTCAATTCGCCGCACAGCGGCGGTGGCGGGATGCGCAGGCCCAAGGCCGGCGCGGCGCGTTCAGCCCCCGGTGCTGCCGAGGCGGATGGTGTGTTCCACCCGGCCGCCGTAGTCGTTGATGGTGATGAAGCGGACCTGGTCGGTGCCCGCCGGTGCGGCGAACTCCAGGCTCTGCTTCGGCGCGACCATCGCGCCCTTGTCCTCGACGGCCTTTTCACTGCTGCCGGTCACGGCATGTACTTCGGCCAGAGTGACGTGGAAGGGGCTCGGGTTTTCCACCCGCAGACGGTCGCCCGTGCGGGTCCAGCGCAGCGCTGCCGGCGCGTCGTTGGCGACGCCCTTCAGGCCCTGCGGCCGGTAGAAAAGCTTCAGGCGCGAACGGAACGCGACCTGCAGGTAATTCTGTTCGCCGCTGTCGGCGTTGTCCGGGGACGGCGGAACATCCAGCACGTTGAGCCAGAACACCGACTCGCGGTCGGTCGGCAGCTGCGCGCCGGAGAAGATCAGTCGCAGCGCCTGGCTGCGGCCCGGTTCGACGCGCGCGATCGGCGGCGTCAGCACGAACGGGGCATCGCTGGTGTCGGCGGTCTGGTTGGCGTCGCCGCTGTCGATCCAGGCCTGCACCAGCGCCGGCGAATCGCCCACGTTGTCGACCTGCACGGTGACTTCGCGCGCCTGCGCCGGATAGATCACTCGCGTGCCATTGACCACCACGCCGGCCAGAGCGTTCTGGCAGAAGGGCAGCGTGAACGCTGCCAGCAGCAGCGCCCGGGGAAAGAATGCTTTCATCGGAAGTACTACGCTCGAGGTATGTGGCCAGGGGCCGCGATGCACTGGCCGGCGCGTACGCCGGCCAGTGCGGGTACGACTACGATCAGTTGTAGATGATCGTGTACTTGACGCTGCTGGTGACGTCGCCCGGGGTGGCGGCGGCAGTGGCGTAGTACTCAGCGTAGTAGTTCAGATCGGCCGAGCCGTCGGTGCCGACGGTGACCCACTGCGAGTTGGTCTGGGCCTGGCCAGCGCCTGCAGCCTTGATCGGCAGGACCTGGTTGTTCGAGCCCAGCAGCTGCAGCTGCACGTTGGTGGCAGCGTTGGCCGAAGCCTGGTTCAGCAGGCGGCCGGTGTTGAAGTCAACGGTCGAACCCGGCTCGAAGTAGGTCGCGACGTTGCCGGCGCTGCACTTGGTCAGGTTGATGGCGAACGGGGTGCGACCGGCAACGTTACCGGCGGCGGCCAGGGTGTTCTTGGACACGGTCGGCAGGTTGACGGAGAAGTCCTTGCCGCCCGGGGTCGAGATGGTGCAGGTCTTGTCGGTCACCTTGCCGTTGAAGGTGATGGTGCCGTCGGCGGCGTTGGCGGCCAGCGGAGCGGCGGCCAGCATCAGAGCGGCGATGATATTGATCTTGTGCATTCGCTTTTACCTAACCCTACTGAAGAGATGAGAAGTAGAGGAGGAAGCAAGGAGCACTGCCGGGCTATCAAGACCCATCCTTGCGTCTCACCTGTGGCCGGACTCGGACATACCTTCCCCTGAATCCGTGACGCAAGTATAGGCACAACTGTGATGAAAGTCTCATTATTTTTCTGAACGCCAATTCATTGACGCCTCAAATGTGACGTGGTAGGCGGAATGAGAGCCCGGCGGGCGTGGGGGATTTGACGGCAAGGCGATCAGGTCACAAACGACCCTGCATGACGCTTCCCGTGGCGCGTTCGGCATGCGCGAAAACAGGCTTTTTTCAGGTGGAAATCGCCTTATTTGATGCGCATCACTCTTTCTTGGTGATGGCCCTAGCAGATTCGGATTTGTCCTATTAAAGACGGATCGAACCTGTCGCTAACTAGGACACACCGAACCAGAGAACGTGTCATGAGGAACTCCATTCTGCTGTGTGTGGCCCTGATGTCCGTCAGTGCGCTGGCCCAGGCCAGCAGCGGCAGCATCCGTTTCAGCGGCCGTATCGCCGAGCCGGGCTGCACGACGAACCTGTCCCAGGGTGAGCTGAGCCTGGCCGCCTGCCCGCCCTCGGCCAAGGGCTCGACGGTGGCCGTGACGGCGCTGGCCGATGGCCAGGCCGCGACGCTGCGCGACGGCAAGCGCCAGGGCCAGAAGCTGTCGGTGTCGGCCAGCGCGATGCGCGCCGGCGATATCGCCTTCTCCGAGCGTTACAGCGTGCAGGCTTCGAAGCAGCAGCCGCTGCAGGGCGCCTACCTGGTGGTGGTCGACTACCTGTAAGCCGACGTGTTTACGCCGGCGGCAGCTCGAACACCTGGCGCAGATAGGCCAGGTAGCCCGGGTCGTCGCACATGCTCTTGCCCGGCGAATCGCTGAGCTTGGCCACCGGCTGGCCGTTGCAGCGGACCATCTTGATGACGATGTTGAGCGGCGTTGGCCCCAGATCATTGGTCAGGTGGGTGCCGACGCCGAAGGCGACCTGGCAGCGACCACGGAAGTAGTCGTACAGGCGCATCACCTTGGCGATGTCGAGCCCGTCGCTGAACACCAGCACCTTGCTGCGTGCATCCACCCGGCGCTGCTGGAAGTGGGCCAGCATGCGGTCGCCCCAGTCGAACGGATCGCCGGAGTCATGGCGGACGCCGTCGAACAGCTTGCAGAAGTACATGTCGAAGTCGCGCAGGAACGCATCCAGGCCGACCACGTCGGACAGCGCGATGCCGAGGTCGCCGCGATACTCGCGTGCCCACGATTCCAGTGCCGCCACCTGCGAATCGCGCAGGCGTGGGCCCAGCGCCTGGAATGCCTGCAGGTACTCATGGGCCATGGTGCCGTGCGGGGTCATGCCGTACAGGCGGGCGAAGTGCACGTTGCTGGTGCCGACCAGCTGCGGGCCGAGCGCATCGCGCAGCAGCGGCAGCAGACGGGCGTGCCAGTCACGCGAGTAGCGGCGGCGGCTGCCGTAGTCGGCGATGCGGCACTGCTCGAACCCCGGGGTATCACGCAGCAGCGCGGCCTTGGCCTGCAGGCGGCGCTCGCCCTCGGCGAAGTCGGCGGTGGTGGTGTTGCGGAACCAGACTTCGTTGATGATCGCCAGCAGCGGCACTTCGAACAGGATGGTGTGCAGCCAGGGGCCGGTGATGTCCAGTTCGATCTCGCCGGGCACGGTCTCCGACGCGCGCAGCTGGATGTACTTGCGGTCGAGGTGGAACAGGCCGAGGAAATCGGCGAAGTCCGGCTTCACGAAGCGCAGGCCACGCATGTAGTCCAGCTCCGCGTCGCTGAAACGCAGGCTGCACAGGTGGTCGATCTCTTCGTCGATCTGGTCGATGTAATGGGCCAGGTCGATGCCGGGCGTGCGGCACTTGAACCGGTACTGCACCTGGGCGCCGGGGTGCTGGTGGAGCACCGCCTGCATCATGGTGAACTTGTACAGGTCGGTGTCGAGCAGGGACTGGATGATAGGCATGGGGCGGATTATGCGCCCGGCAGGGTGAACCGGGGTGCCTGCGGCCACACTCAGCTCACGGGAAACAACATTGGTAGATTCACGCCATGCGTGGATGCTCTTGCGGCGCTACAGCGCCTTGCGCAGCAGCTTCGGCACCAGCATCAGCGCGTGCGCCCAGATCGCGCCCCACACCGCTACCCGCACCGGCAGCGAACGCTGCCTGGCCTCGAACTTCTGGAAATAGCGCCACAGGCCCTTGTGCTTGTGCCATTCCACGAAGAACGGCCGCGAGCGGCTGGAGACGCCACGAACGTGGGTGACCTGCAGGTCATTGGCGATCGCCACCACTGCTCCGGCTTCGCGTGCACGCCGGCACAGGTCCAGGTCTTCGGCATGCAGACGATAGCCGGCGTCCCAACCTCCGATGCAGTTGAACAATGCACGCGGCATCATCAGCAGCGCACCGGACAGCGCCGGCACCCGCTGCAGCGCCTGCTGCGGGTCACGCGGCACCGCCAGCTTCGAGCCCTTGCCCGGCGAGCGCAGCATCATCAGGAAATCCAGGTCGCGGCGGCGCACGGCTTCGTCGGCATGGCCCTGCTCGTCCACCTGCTCGACACCGAGCAGGCAGTCGCCCAGTCCTTCCGCGCGGCTGCGCAGTGCGGCCAACGTCTCCGGTTCGACCATCAGGTCCGGGTTGATGAAGGCCAGCCATGGGCTGTGCGAATCGGCCACGCCCTGGTTGTTGGCGGCGGCAAAGCCGGGATTGTCCGGATTGCCGACGAAACGCACGCGCGGGTCGTGGCTGGCATGGCGCTGCACGATATCCAGCGTGCCATCCATCGAGCCATTGTCGATCACCCGGATCTCGGCCACGTCCTGCGCCTGGCGCAGACGCGAGAGGCAGGCGTCGATGGTGCTGCCGCTCTGGTAGGTGACGACGATGGCGGCAATGGCAACATTCAAGCAGGAGGCTCCGGCGCGGAAGACGAGACGAACAGGTCACCCTGTTCCTTCGGCATTATCGCCTGCCGCATGCGCTGCTGCAGATCGGCACGCAGGCCATGCAGCGGATCGTGCATGAGGAAGTCAGCCAGCCGTGGCACCCACCCCGGCCAGCGCGCGGCCAGGGCCTCGAGATCGCCATCACGGCTGACCGCCTCCCCTGCCCGGCTGACGAAGGCGGTCTCGCACAGCACGTTGCGCCATCCCAGGCCAGCCATGCGCAGGCTCAGGTCCACCAGTGCCGCGTTCCAACCCACGTAGCTGTCCACGTCCAGGCCGCCGGCACGCCGGCGCGCGTTGCCGCGCACCAGTACCGCGTGGGTGACCGCCGAGGGCAGCTCCGGATGCAGCACCGGCAGCGTGGCACAGGTGTGTGCCAGCAGCGCCGGGTCCTCCGGTTCCGGATTGATCTCGCCCAGCCGCGGCCATGCAGCGGTTTCGCCGGCATTGCACCACGGGGTTGCGGTGGCGATGGCGGCGTCGCGGGCGAAGGCATCCTGCAGCTGCTGCAGCCAGCCCGGCGCGGGCACGCTGTCCGGCGCCAGCACCGCCACGTCCATGCCCTCGCAGGCGCGCAGCATCTCATCCAGATGGGCGACCTCGCCCAACGGCCGCGCGCGGCGGGTGTATTCGGCCTGCAACGGCGTATGCGCCAACCAATGCTCCACCACCGCCTGCGCACGCGGGCCGGTCTGCGCGTCATCGGCCAGCCAGACCGCGGTTCCCGGCGCGGTGCCGGCATCCAGCGCGGCCAGGCAGCGGTCGAGCGCGGCATCGTCCACGCACAGCGGCAACAACACGATCGCCCCCATCCCGCCTCCGTGGTTGTCGGTAGCCACAGCCTAGCACTGGGAGGGTATCGGCCGGGTTGCACCCGGCACCTGCAGAGGCCAGAGCCGAAGCAACAGCAGAAGCCGGCTATCCGTGGCATGGCGGGGTGGGTCCGGTTGGGGGGGACGCCGTTAACCCGTCCATGGGGGGTTGGCCGCGGCATCCATGCCGCGGACACCCCCGCCACCGGGCCCCCCCCGCC
>NZ_JAWIRT010000012.1:0-63973 GCF_036320045.1 Stenotrophomonas sp. SMYL20
ATTGATTCTGGCAACGTATCGCTTGCTTTAAAACAATTAATAGTTGCTTGATCAAACGTCTGCAAGATGGACAATCATCCTTCCTGCAGGCGCCTTCACAAGATACCTGCGCATACTTTCAAAGATCCTGGGAAGCGGCCTCAGCGCCGTTCCCGTGTGCTGCGAAGTTTCCTTCGTAGCGAGCCGCCCATTATGCCAGACTTTTTCAGTCCGTCAACACCTTCGTTCGATCATCTCGTTCGGCGGTGATGGGCGCCCTGTTGTCGCTGAAGCCCCTTGGTGGCGACCCCTGCGACGGGGGAGGAGAAGTATGTCCCCATTCGCATCATTTGTGAAGGGGGTGTGGCGATTTTTTCAACGGATGTTGCATCCGTTCATCCATCGCTCTGCGGGAGGACCCCGCGAAGAGCAAGAGCAGTCGAGCAGCGCTCGACTCTACAAAAGGGAAGGGCCGGCTGCGCCGGCCCTTCCCTGGTGTCAGGCAGCGACCAGGCGCACGCGGGCGAAGGTGCGCTTGCCGACCTGTAGCAGGCCTTCGAAGCCCGGCTGCAGCACCTGCTGGCCGTCTTCGACCACTTCACCGTCCACCTTGACCGCACGCTCCTTGAGCTTGCGGTTGGCTTCGGAGTTGCTCGGGGTCAGGCCGGCCGCGGTCAGCAGTGCGGCGATACGCAGGCCTTCGGCCGGGATCGCCACGTCCTGCAGCGGCAGCTGGGTGATGTCGCCCTGCCCGGTCACCGCCGCTTCCCAGCCGGCAATGGCCTGCTCGGCCGCCGCGGCGTCGTGGAAACGGGTGGCCAGTTCACGTGCCAGGCGCAGCTTGACCACGCGCGGGTTCAGGCCGCCATTGGCCACCTGCTCGCGCAGCTGCAGGGCTTCGGCCTGGCTGATGTCGAAGGACAGCAGCTCGATCCAGCGCCACATCAGGGTGTCGTCCACCTTCATGGTCTTGGTGACGATGTCGATGGCCGGTTCGCTGATACCAATGTAGTTGCCCAGCGACTTGGACATCTTGTTGACGCCGTCCAGGCCTTCCAGCAGCGGCATGGTCAGCACCACCTGCGGCTTCTGGCCGTGGTGCTCCTGCAGGCCGCGGCCCATCAACAGGTTGAACTTCTGGTCGGTACCGCCCAGTTCGACGTCGGCCTCCAGGGCCACCGAGTCGTAGCCCTGCACCAGCGGGTACAGGAACTCGTGGATGGCGATGGACTGCTGGGCAGCGTAACGCTTGGCGAAGTCGTCGCGCTCGAGCATGCGCGCCACGGTGTGCTGGCCGGCCAGGCGGATCATATCGGCCGCGCCCATCTTGCCGAACCACTCCGAGTTGAAGCGGACTTCGGTACGGCTGCGGTCCAGCACCTTGAACACCTGCTCCTCATAGGTACGGGCGTTGGCCAGCACGTCCTCGCGGCTGAGCGGCTTGCGGGTCAGGCTCTTGCCGGACGGGTCACCGATCATGCCGGTGAAGTCGCCGATCAGGAAAATGACCTGGTGGCCGAGGTCCTGGAACTGGCGCATCTTGTTCAGCAGCACCGTATGGCCCAGGTGCAGGTCCGGCGCGGTGGGGTCGAAGCCGGCCTTGATCCGCAGCGGGCGGCCTTCCTGCAGGCGCGCACGCAGATCCTCGAGCTTGAGGATCTCGTCGGCACCACGGCCGATCAGGGCAAGGGCTTCTTCAATCGAGGACACGTGACTACTCCCGGCAACGCCGATTCTTGTGTGGGGTGTTAAAGCAAAGTTAACCCGATTGGCTTCACAAAAGCCAATGGGCACAAGGGTTTGACGCCGTTTTCTCAGGTGTCTATGGTAACCGGCGATCAGGCCCGCGCTCCCGGGCTGCCAGGAAAAAACCGCCGATGCACAATTCCGAACAAGGGCGCGCACGCAAGCAGCGCTTCCAGGAACGCCTCCACGTCCTGCACGACAACGCCCTGCATCGGAAGCTCAGGCAACATCTTCCCGCCGCCTTCAATGAGCGCTGGACCCGCCGTCATTGGATGCATGCCAGCCTGTTCGCGACCATCGGCGCCCTGGTGGCGACCATCGTCCCCGGCTTCTCGCACACCATCGACGCGCCCTTCGCCGACAGCCACACCAGCCTGGCGCTGCCGTTGCCGCCGCTGACCATGGCCCGCCAGCAGCAGGTGCCCGGAGACAGCTGGCAGGTGCTGCGGGTGCAGCGCGGCCAGACCCTGAGCGACCTGTTCGACAAGGCCGGCATTCCGGCCACCACCCTGCACCGGGTACTGGACCACCCAGGTGCGCGTGAGGCGCTGACCAAGCTGCGCCCGGGTGCCGAGATCGCCTTCGACATGCCGCTGTCCGGTGACCTGCGCAGCATCCGCTTCGACCGTGATGCCGACAACCGGGTGGAACTGAGCCTGGCCGGCGATGACATCAAGGAGAAGGTGACCAAACGCGAGACCTCCACGCGCACGGTGGTCACCAGCGGCGAGATCACCAGCTCGCTGTATGCCGCGGCCAGGCGCGCCGGGCTGTCGCCGTCGGCGATCGCGACGATGACCGACGACATCTTCAAGTACGACATCGACTTCTCGAAGGACCTGCAGCCGGGCGACCGCTTCAGCGTGGTGATGGATGAAACCTGGCGCGAAGGCGAGAAGGTGGACACCAGCAAGATCCTGGCGGCGACCTTCACCACCGGTGGCAAGACCTATTCCGGCTTCCGCTTCGACCGCAACGGCAAGTCCGAGTACTACGACATCAACGGCCGTTCGCTGAAGAAGAGCTTCATCCGCATGCCGATCCCGTTCGCACGGCTGAGCTCGACCTTTGGCGCGCGCAAGCACCCGGTGCTGGGCAAGATGCGCATGCACAAGGGCGTGGACTACGCCGCGCGCACCGGCACCCCGATCATGGCCGCCGGCGACGCCCGCGTGCAGTTCGCCGGGGTGCAGCGCGGCTACGGCAACGTGGTGATCCTCGACCACGGCCGCGGCCACACCACCCTGTACGGCCACATGTCGCGCTTTGCGAACATCAAGACCGGCCAGCGCGTGGCCCAGGGCACGGTGATCGGCTATGTCGGCTCGACCGGCCTGGCGACCGGCCCGCACCTGCACTACGAATTCCGCGTCAACGGCGAGCACCGCAACCCGCTGACCGTGACCATGCCGCCGCCGGAGCCGCTGAAGGGCGCCGAGCTGGTCGCCTTCCGCGCGCAGACCGCACCGGCGATGGCGCGCATCCAGGGCATGGAGAAGCTGATCTACGCCGACGCCAGCCCGGCACCGACCAGCCGCGACGAGGCCGCCCCCGAGGTTGCCAGCGCCAAGGACAAACAGGCAACCGGCCGCAAGCGCGGCTGAGCCCCTGCGTTGACGAAGAAGGACGCGGCAGCCCAAGCTTGCCGCGTCCTTTTTTTATGCCTGCCATGAACACAACTGTCGACGCTGACGCCCCCCTGTACCTTGGCCTGATGTCGGGCACCAGCGCCGATGGCATCGATGCCGCGCTGGTGCAGTTCCCCAGCGGCGCTGGCTGCCGCTTCGTGCATGGCCTGACCGCCCGCTGGGAGCCGGTGCTGCGGGCGCGGCTGGTGGCACTGGGCGAAGGGGGCCCGCTGGACTCGCTGGAGGAGCTGGGCGAACTGGACGCGCGGATCGCGATCAGCTTCGCTGAAGCCGCCAATCAACTGCTGGCCGAGGCCGGGGTGGACCGCAGCCAGGTGCGCGCGATCGGCTCGCACGGCCAGACCGTGCGCCATCGTCCGCTGGCCAACCCCGCCTTCACCGTGCAGCTGGGCGACGGCAACCGCATCGCCGAGCTGACCGGGATCACCACGGTCTCTGACTTCCGCCGCCGCGACGTGGCGGCCGGGGGCCATGGGGCGCCGCTGATGCCAGCCTTCCACCTCGGCATGCTCGGCACCGCCGACGAAGACCGCGCGGTGCTGAACCTGGGCGGCATCGCCAACCTGACCCTGATCCCGCGCGAAGGCGCGGTGCGTGGCTTCGATACCGGCCCGGCCAACGCGCTGATGGATGCCTGGTGCCAGCGCCACACCGGCCGCACCTTTGATGCCGACGGCGCGTATGCCGCCAGTGGCGCGGTGGACGAGAGCCTGCTGGCGGGTTGGCGTTCGGAGCCGTGGTTCGCGCTGCCGCCGCCGAAGAGCACAGGCCGTGAGCAGTTCCACCTAGCCTGGGCCGAGGCCCACATGGGCGAAGGCCAGTACGCTGCCGCCGATGTGCAGGCCACCCTGCTGGAGCTGACTGTGGCGACGGTGGCCGATGCGCTGCTGGCGCAGCAGCCGCAGACCCGGCGCCTGCTGGTGTGCGGCGGCGGGGTGCGCAACCGGCAGCTGATGAAGCGGCTGGCTGCACGGCTGCCGGGGGTGCAGGTGGAGTCCAGCGCGGTGCATGGGCTGGACCCGGAGTACGTGGAAGCGATGGGCTTCGCCTGGCTGGCGCAGCGGACGATGGACGGGCTGGCCGGCAACCTGCCGAGCGTGACCGGGGCGACGGGGCCGCGGATCCTAGGGGCGATACATCTGGCGTGAGGTGGTCATCCACGCATAGCGTGGATCTACCGGGAACGGCGGTCGAGCGTGGCTCGACGCTACATGGGCACTAATCGAAGCCCTGCCCTGCGGGCAGGGCCTGCAGGGCGGCGATGGCGTCGGAGAGCGCGTCCACTTCGGGATCGCCGAAGCCGGAGCGGACCTCCAGTTCACTGCTGAACAGGCCCTGCTCCAGCAAGGCGGCGCAGGTCTGTTCGTGGGTCCAGCCGCGGGCAACCGCGACACGTCGGATACGTTCCAGCAGCAGCGGGTCCAGGTCCCGCAGCACAACGTCGGCCATGCTCACTTCCCCGTTCGCAAGGCACCGCCCCCTCGGCGCGTCGGGGGCGATGATCCCGCAGACCGGGCGGGCAGGCAATCAGGTGGCGCTTGCGGCCTGGCGACGACGCTGCTGCAGGATCAGCAGGGCGCAGAGGATCACCACCGGGATCGCCACCAGCGCGGTACCGACGAAGAACAGCGCGTAGCCTTCCAGCAGCGTCCGGCCCTGTGCGAGCGTCTGTACCGACCACCCCGAGAGCCCCTTGAGCGCCTTGCCTGGCATCGCGTAGAACGAACTCAGCAGCGCGTACTGGGTTGCGGTGTATCCGATGCTGGTCAGGCTCGACATATAGGCGATCAGCGCCGTACCGGCGAAACCGCTGGCGAAGTTGTCGATTGCCATGGCCACCGCGAAATGGGTGGTGTCCGGGCCGGAATAGGCCAGCCAGGCAAACGCCAGGTTGGAGGCCGGGCCCAGCACGGCACCCACCATCAGCGCCGCCAGCACCCCCCAGCGCACCGAGACCAGGCCCGCCGCGGCAATGCCGACGAAGGTCGCGACCAGGCCCACCGAGCCACGTACAGCGCCAACGGTGTCCTCGTCCAGGCCGAGATCGACGTAGAACGGGTTGGCCATCGGCCCCATGACGAAGTCGGCCATGCGATAGACGCTGATGGCCACCAGGATCAGGATCGCACCACTACGATGCTCGCGGACGAAGGCGATGAACGGCCCCGCCACGGCGTCGAACAGGCCCCGCGGCGTCCACAGCGAGGTCGCCTGAGCCTGCACGGCAGCCACTTCCCGCGCGGGCTCACGGGCCATGACCACGGCCACCACGCCAAGCGCCATGAGGACGGCCATGATCTCGTACGAGACCTGCCAGCCGACACGGGCCGCGATGATCAGGATCAGCGCATCGGTGACCAGCAATGCGGTGCGATAGCCCAGCGCCGAGGATGAGGTCAGCAGGCCCAGCTGCTCGCTGTTGTCAGCACTTTCAATGCGCCAGGCATCGATGACGATGTCCTGGGTGGCCGAAGCAAACGCCACGATCACGGCCATCACGCCGAACACGACGATGTGCTGCCAGGCGATACCTAGGAACTGGATCTGGCCCCCCTTGGGCTGGACCAGCGCCATGCCGACCAGGCCCACCACCACGACCAGCTGCGACAGCAGCATCCAGCCACGGCGGCGGCCAAAGCGACCGAACAGAGGCACGTCGGTCTTATCGACGATCGGCGCCCACAGGAACTTCATGGTGTAGGCCAGCCCGACCCATGACAGGAAACCGATCGTGCTCAGCTCGATGCCTTCCTTGCGCATCCAGAAGCCGAGCGTGTTGCCCACCAGATAGATCGGCAGGCCGGAACTGAAGCCGAGCAGCAGCATCGCCAGCACCTTGCGCTGGCTCAGGTTGGACACCACCTGCTGCCACGGCCGACGCGGCTTGGCAGCCTCGGTCACAGGTCGTAGTCCACGATGAACGGCGCGTGGTCGGAGAAGCGCTCGTCGCGGTAGATCGAGCAGCTGCGCAGGCGGTCACGCAGGCCCGGGGTGATGAACTGGTAGTCGATGCGCCAACCGACGTTGTTGGCGCGGGCCGCGCCACGGTTGCTCCACCAGGTGTAGTCCTCGCCGGTGGGGTTGAGCAGGCGGTAGGCGTCAGCCCAGCCACGGCCGGCGGCGACATCGGTGGCCTGGCCGTGGTCGGCGCACAGGGCGTTGAGCCAGTCACGCTCTTCCGGCAGGCAGCCGGAGTTCTTCTGGTTGGACTTCCAGTTCTTGATGTCCAGCGCCGAACGCACGATGTTCCAGTCGCCACACAGCACGTAGTCGCGGCCGCTGCGCGCCCATTCCTCGAGGATCGGCCGCAGCCATTCCATCACTTCGAACTTGAAGCCCTGGCGCAGGTCGCCCGAGCTGCCCGACGGGATATAGAAGGAGACTACGCTGAGGTTGCCGTAGCGCGCCTCGATGTAGCGGCCTTCGTCGTCGAACGGGACCCAGCCGAGCGAGGTGATCACCTGGTCCGGCTCGCGCTTGCTGTAGATCGCCACACCGCTGTAGCCCTTCTTGGTGATGGCGTCGCGGTAGAAGCAGTGGTGGCCGTCCGGGCGGAACATCGGGTCGGTCAGCTGGTCTTCCTGGGCCTTGGTTTCCTGGATGCACAGGACGTCGGCGTCCTGGGACCGGAACCAGTCGAGGAAGCCCTTGGTCGCGGCGGAACGGATGCCATTGGCGTTGAAACTGATGATGCGCATGCGGGGGACCTGCGGCGGGAAACCGGGCAAGCATACCGGTTGCCTGCGGGGCTGCGCAGTCCGCCAGGCCGGGCCGCGACACCCTTCACAGGGCCCCGGACGAGCGCGAAACGCCCAGCTGGATTAGGATTTGTGCTCCAAATGAAGATGAATCGAGTTTTGATGAGCGACCACCGCCACCGTTTCCTGCAGCTGGCCCTGACCGCCGACGCCCTGCGCTTCGGCCAGTTCACCCTCAAGTCCGGCCGGCTGAGCCCCTATTTCTTCAACGCCGGTCGTTTCGACTCCGGTTCGCTGCTGTCGCAGCTCGGCGCCTGCTACGCCGATGCCATCGATGCCACCGGGATCAAGTACGACGTGGTGTTCGGCCCCGCCTACAAGGGCATTCCGCTGGCCACCGCGATGGCCTGCGAGCTGGCCCAGCGTGGCCGTGACCTGCCGCTGTCGTTCAACCGCAAGGAAGCCAAGGACCACGGTGAAGGCGGCCAGCTGATCGGCGCCGACATGAACGGCAAGCGCGTGCTGATCGTCGATGACGTGATCACTGCGGGTACCGCGATCCGCGAAGCGCTGGGCATCATCCGCGCCGCCGGTGGCACCCCGGCCGGCATCGTGGTGGCACTGGACCGCCAGGAGATCGCTTCGGAAACCGATCGCCGTTCGGCGGCGCAGTCGGTGGCCGAGGAAGCCGGCATTCCGGTGATCGCCGTGGCGTCGCTGGCCGACCTGCTTGATTTCGCCTCCGGCAACCCGGAACTTGTGGGTTACCGGCAGCCGCTGGAAGCCTACCGGGCCCAGTACGGCGTCCGTTCGATCCGCTGACCGACCCAGGGGAAAGGTCATGTCCCGAGTTCCTGCTGTCCTCTTTGCCGGCCTGCTGCTGGCCGTGCCGTTCACCGTACCGGCGCAGTCGCGCGACAGCGGCAAGACGGAAAAGAAGCTGTACTGCTGGAACGAGGGCAAGGAGCGGATCTGCAGTGATTCGCTGCCGGCCGACGCGGTCAACCATGCCCGCGAGGAGTTCAACGCGAAGAGCGGCCTGCGCAATGCGCAGGTCCAGCGCGCGTTGACCGACGAAGAGCGCGCCGCCGCCAGCACGGAGGCGGCGCAGCAGCAGCTGGACCTGATGGCCGCGCAGACCCGCCAGCGCACCGAGCAGGCGATGCTGACCACCTATGGCAGCGAGGACGACCTGCGCCGGGTGTTCGCCGAGCGCCAGGAAGTGCTGGACAACAACCTGAAGACCGCCGAGTACAACGTCACCAGCCTGCGTGAGTCGCTGGTGGCGCTGCTGGCGGCCGCAGGTGACCGCGAACTGGCCGGTGGCAAGGTGGCCGACAAGCAGGCCGAGGCGATCCGCCAGCGGCACGTGCAACTGCAGTCGCAGCAACGGCTGCAAGCCGGATTCCTGCAGCAGCAGCAGGCGTTGAAGGCCGAGATCGACAGCACCCTGCAACGCTATCGCGAGCTGAAGGGGCTGGTGCCGGCGGGCTGACCACGCTCCCGTCGCCGGGCATGGCCCGGCGCTACCCAGGGCCTGGTTACGGATTGGACCACGGAATTTATGCACTCTTTACGCGTCGGCCCGGTCCGGCGCGTAGTGCGTTTATGGGCGGCAGGACGACGATGACGGCCTGAGGTGGAGGGGTTCCACCAGGACGCTATTGCAATGTCCCCCTGGCTGTCGTTGTTGTGTGGCGTGCTGGTGCTGGTCGCCGCCGCCTATCTCCTTTATGTCGTGCTGCGGCCCGAGTCGTTCTGAGCGGAGCCGGCCATGACTGAGATGCTTGTGATTATTGCCGCCAGCCTGCTGCTGGCGTGGCCGCTGGGCCTGTACCTGGCCCGCGTGATGCGTGGCACGCCGATGAAGGTCGACGTGCTGTTCCACTGGATCGAGAAACCGCTGTACAGGGTGTTCGGGGTCGATCCGTCGCGCTCGATGTCCTGGCGCGGCTACGTGCTGGCCTTCGTGCTGAGCAACGTGGTGGTCGCGGTACTGACCCAGGCGGTGTTCATGACGCAGGCCTGGTTGCCGCTGAATCCGGACCAGATCCCGAACATGCGCTGGGACACCGCGCTGCACACGATGATCTCGTTCCTGACCAACACCAACCAGCAGCACTATTCGGGTCAGGCGCAGCTGTCCTACCTCTCGCAGATGACGGGCATCACCGGCCTGCAGGTGGTCACGCCGATGATGGGCCTGGCGCTGGCAGTGGCGACGCTGCGGGCGTTGTTCTCGCGTGCGCCGCAGGCTGCGGCGGCGACGGGTACCGGTGATGACCGCCAGGTGGCGGTGGGCAACTACTACGTGGACGTGGTGCGCCTGTGCGTGCGCTTCCTGCTGCCGCTATGCCTGGTGTGGACCCTGCTGCTGACCAGCCAGGGCGTGCCGTCGACGATGACCGGTGGGCCGCAGGCCACGCCGATCGACGCCAGCGCCGGCATGGCCGAACAGAAGCTGCCGCTGGGCCCGGTCGCGGCGATGGTCGCAGCCAAGCAGCTGGGCGCCAACGGCGGCGGCTGGTACGGCCCGAACAGCAGCTTCCCGCTGGAGAACCCGACCCCGCTGTCGAACGCGCTGGAAATCGTCGGCATCCTGTTGGTGCCGATGGCAGTGATCTTCATGATCGGTGCGTTCACCGGCCGACGTCGCTTCGGCGCCCTGGTGTTCAGCTGCATGCTGGGCATGTCGCTGCTTTCCACCGGCGCGATGATGTGGAGCGAAGGACATAGCGCCAGCGCCACCACGCCGCTGCTGATGGAAGGCAAGGAAGTGCGCTTCGGCGCCGATGGCACCGCGCTGTGGGCGGCGGTGACCACCCAGGTATCCAATGGCTCGGTCAACGGCATGCACGATTCGCTGGCGCCGCTGAGCGGTGGCATCGCGATGGTCAACATGCTGGTCAGCGCGATCTGGGGCGGCATCGGCTGTGGCCTGCAGCAGTTCATCGTCTATCTGCTGCTGGGTGTGTTCCTGGCCGGGTTGATGACCGGGCGCACGCCGGAACTGTTCGGCCGCAAGCTGGAGACGCCACAGGTGCGCCTGCTGGCCCTGCTGGTGCTGCTGCAGCCGATCACCCTGCTGGTGTTCACTGCGATCACCCTGGCCGTACCCGGCCTGGCGGGCACCTCCAACCCCGGCTTCCATGGCATCAGCCAGGTCTTCTACGAGTACGTCTCGGCCTACGCCAACAACGGCTCGGGCTTCGAAGGGCTGGGCGACGCCACGCTGTGGTGGAACCTGAGCTGCTCGCTGGTACTGCTGCTGGGCCGCTTCCCGCTGCTGATCATTCCGCTGGTGGTGGCCGCACAGCTGGCTGCCAAGCGCCAGGCCCCGGAGTCTGCCGGCAGCCTGCAGATCGAAACCCCGACCTTCGCCCTGACCCTGGTCTCGGTGATCGTCATCCTGACCGTGCTGCAGTTCATGCCGGCGCTGGTACTCGGCCCGATCGCCGACCACCTGAGCCTGGGACTGCACTAAGGACACCCTGATGAGTACCCAAGCAAGCTCAACCCGTAATACCCACGCAGCGCGCCCTGCCCTGCTGGATGGCGCCGGCCTGCGCCGTGCGCTGGTCGAAGCGGTTCTCAAGCTGTCGCCGATGCATCTGGTGCGCAGCCCGGTGATGGCGGTGGTGATGGCCGGCACGATCGTCGCCGCGATCGTCACCCTGACCGGCAACGCGCCGCTGGGCTTCGGCCTGGCGGTGACCGCGATCCTGCTGGTGACCGTGCTGTTCGGCAACTTCGCCGAAGCCGTAGCGGAAGCGCGTGGCCGTGGCCAGGCCGCGTCGCTGCGGCGTGCCCGCCAGGACCTGGTGGCGCGCCGGCTGGCGGCACCGCAGCCGGGTGCCGCCGAAACCCAGGTACCGGCCGCCGAACTGCGCCCCGGCGACCACGTGATCGTCAGCGCCGGTGAGCTGGTGCCGGCCGATGGCGAGATCGTGCAGGGCCTGGCCACCATCAACGAAGCGGCGGTGACCGGCGAATCGGCGCCGGTGCTGCGCGAGGCCGGTACCGACCGCTCCGGCGTGATCGGCGGCACCAAGGTGCTGTCCGACCAGATCATCGTGCGGGTGACCGCCGAACCGGGCCACAGCTTCCTGGACCGGATGATCGCGCTGGTGGAAGGCGCCAACCGCCAGAAGACCCCGAACGAGATCGCGCTGACCCTGCTGCTGGCGGCGATGACGCTGACCTTCCTGGTGGTGGTGGCAACGCTGCCGGCGATCGGCGCGGCCGTGGGCGTGCAGGTCGATCCGCTGCTGCTGATCGCGCTGCTGGTGTGCCTGATCCCGACCACCATCGGCGGCCTGCTGCCGGCCATCGGCATCGCCGGCATGAACCGTGCGCTGGCCGCCAACGTGCTGGCCAAGTCGGGCAAGGCGGTGGAGGTGGCCGGCGACGTCGACGTGCTGCTGCTGGACAAGACCGGCACCATCACCTACGGCGACCGCCAGGCCAGCCACTTCCATCCGCTGGCCGGCATCGATGCCAGCCAGCTGCGCGAGGCCGCACTGCTGTCTTCGCTGGCCGACCCGACCCCGGAAGGCAAGTCGATCGTGCGCCTGGCGCGCGAACAGGGCTGCGCTACCGCCGAACCGGACCACGCCGAGTACCTGGCGTTCAGTGCGCAGACCCGCATGTCCGGCGTGGACCTGGAACATGGGCGGCAGATCCGTAAGGGTGCCGCCGATGCGATCCGTGCCCACGTGCAGGCGCTGGGCGGCAACGTGCCGGCGGAACTGGCCGGGCGCGTCGAGCAGGTCGCGCGCAATGGAGCCACCCCGCTGGTGGTGGCCGAGGGCCGCCATGTGCTGGGCGTGATCGAGCTGTCGGACGTGGTCAAGCACGGCATGCGCGAGAAGTTCGCGCAGCTGCGGGCGATGGGTATCCGCACGGTGATGATCACCGGCGACAACCCGCTGACCGCCGCCGCGATCGCTGCCGAAGCCGGTGTCGACGACTACATCGCCGAGGCCCGCCCGGAAGACAAGCTGGCACGCATCCGCCAGGAGCAGGCCGGTGGCCGCCTGGTGGCGATGGTCGGCGATGGCACCAATGACGCGCCGGCGCTGGCCCAGGCCGACATCGGTCTGGCGATGAACTCCGGTACGCAGGCGGCGAAGGAGGCCGGCAACATGGTCGACCTCGATTCGGACCCGGCCAAGCTGCTGGCGGTGGTGGAAGTAGGCAAGCAGCAGCTGATCACCCGCGGCGCGCTGACCACCTTCTCGCTGGCCAACGACGTCTCCAAGTACTTCGCGATCCTGCCGGCGCTGTTCGCCGCGGCCGTTCCGACCATGGCCGCCTTGAACGTGATGCAGCTGTCGAGCCCGCGCAATGCGGTGCTGGCAGCGCTGATCTTCAACGCCCTGGTGATTCCCGCCCTGATCCCGCTCGCCCTGCGTGGCGTGCGCTTCCGCCCGGCCACTGCAACCGCACTGCTGCGCCGGAACATGCTGGTGTACGGCCTCGGCGGCGTGCTGCTGCCGTTCGCAGCGATCAAGGTAATTGACCTCCTTCTTGTCCTGGTATTCGGCGCATGAACCGTTCCGCTTCCACCTCCACCTCCCTGTCCCGCGAAGCAAAAGCCGAGGCCCGCGTGGCCAGCCTGCAGGACGGCGCCAGCTGGCGCCCGGCGATCGGCCTGGGCCTGGCCACCCTGCTGCTGGCCGGTGCGGTCTACGCCGGTATCGCCACCGGTTTTGCCGGCCTGGCCTACCCGACCCAGGCCGAGGGCAGCCTGCTGCGCGATGGCAACGGCCAGGTACGCGGCTCGGCATGGTTGTCGCAGCCGTTCACCGGTGACGGCTACTTCCAGGCACGTCCGTCGGCAGCCAACTACGACCCCATGGCCGCGGCCGGTTCCAACATGGCGCGCAGCAACCCGGCCCTGGCCGAGCGTGTTGCCGCCAGCACGGCTGCAGTGGCCGCGCGCGAAGGTGTCGCCCCGGCGCAGGTGCCAGCGGACCTGGTCACCCAGTCCGCCGGCGGCCTGGATCCGCAGCTGTCGCCGGCGGCGGCGCGCCTGCAGGTGGCACGCGTGGCACGTGCCCGCGGCCTGCCGGTGGAGCGCGTGCAGGCACTGGTGCAGGCGCATACCGAAGGGCGCCAGTGGGGCCTGTTCGGCCAGCCGCGGGTGAACGTGGTGACGCTGAACTTCGCGCTGGACCACGCGGCCAAGGCACCGTGATGCCGGCCTGCACCGGCTGCGCGCACAATGGCCCCCATGACTGATGCGCGTACCCGCCAGGCCGATGCCCTGGTCGAAGGCCTGCAACGCGAAGCCGGCGGCAAGCTGACCGTGTTCCTCGGTGCGGCGCCGGGCGTGGGCAAGACCTACACCATGCTGACCCGCGCACAGGAACAGCTGCGCCGCGGTGTCGACCTGGTGGTGGGCCTGGTGGAAACCCACGGCCGCGCCGATACCCAGGCGCTGCTGGAGGGCCTGCCACAGCTGCCGCTGAAGGAAGTGGCCTATCACGGCCACATCCTGCAGGAGATGGATCTGGATGCCGTGCTCACACGGCATCCGGCGCTGGTGCTGGTGGACGAACTGGCCCATCGCAATGCGCCGGGCAGCCGCCATGAGCGGCGCTGGCAGGACGTGATGGAGCTGCTGGATGCCGGCATCGACGTCTGGACCACGGTGAACATCCAGCATCTGGAAAGCCTCAACGATGTGGTGATGCGCATCACCGGCGTGCGGGTCAGCGAGACCGTGCCCGATGTCGTGCTCGACCGCCTGCACGACATCGTGCTGGTTGACCTGCCGCCGCGCGAGCTGATCGCGCGCCTGCAGCAGGGCAAGGTCTATGTGCCGGAACAGGCCGCGCAGGCGCTGCAGGCGTTCTTCTCGCCGGCCAACCTGACCGCGCTGCGTGAACTGGCGATGCAGGAAGCGGCCGACCGCGTCGACAGCAGCCTGCGCGAAGCACGCGCTGCACGCGGCGAGAGCAACCTGCCGCTGCGCCGCGGCGTGCTGGTGGCGATCGACGGCGGCGGCCAGAGTGAATACCTGGTGCGCGTGGCGCGACGCATCGCCGAACGCCGCGACGCACCATGGACCGTGGTGACCGTGCAGGGACGACGCCAGGACGAGGCGACCCAGCGCGAGATCGATGCGGCCTTCGCCCTGGCACGGCGGCTGGGCGGCGACGCCGAGCTGTTGCACGGATCGAGCATCGCCGACGCCCTGCTCGACCACGCCGCGCACAACGGCGTGTCGACCCTGGTGCTGGGGCGGACCCGCGAGCGCCCGCTGGCGCGGATGTTCAACCGAACGTTGACCCAGCAGCTGATCCAGCGCGGCGCGCATTACGAGATCACCATCATCAGCACGCCGCAGGCACGTGCGCGCTCGCGCCGCGAGGGCCTGCTGCCGCCGGTGCGCGGCATCAGCTACGAACCGGCGCAGGCACTGATCGCCACCGCGTTGGCCTGTGCGGTGGCATGGCTGGCCGAACGCTGGGTGGGCATGGCCGATCTGTCGATGGTGTTCATCGTGGCGGTGGTGCTGGTCGCTGCGCGCACGCGCGCCAGCGTGGCGGTGATGGCGGCGATCCTGTGCTTCCTCGCCTACAACTTCCTGTTCATCGCGCCGCGCTTCACCTTCGCCATCGGTGCACGCCAGGGCGTGATCACCGTGTTCCTGTTCCTGGCCGCGGCACTGGTGGCCGGGCGCCTGGCCTCGCGCCTGCGCATGCAGGTGATCGCGCTGCGCGCGGCCAACCGCCATGCACGTGCGCGCCAGCAGCTGGGCCGCCAACTGGCCAGTGCCGCCGGCAACGGCGAGGTGGCGCAGGCAGGTCGGCATGCACTGGAACAGGCGATGGACGTGCCGGCGTGGCTGCGGATCGGCGCCGATACCGCAACCGGTGGCCGCAGCCAGCCCGGCGACACCGACCTGGCCGCCGCCGACTGGGCGCTGCGCCATGGCCAGCCCAGTGGCCGCTTCACCGACACCCTGGCCGGCGCGCAGTGGTGGTTCCTGCCGTTGCTGGATGGCGAGGACCGCGCGATCGGCGTGGCCGGCCTGTATCTGCCCGGTGCACAGGCGCGCCTGCTGCCCGAGCAACGGCAGCTGGCCGAAGCAATGGTCGATGACATCGCGCAGGCTGCGCTGCGCACGCGGCTGGTGGCCGAACTGGAGCAGGCGCACGTCAGCAACGAGACCGAGCGACTGCGCTCGGCGCTGCTCTCTTCGGTGTCGCACGACCTGCGCTCGCCACTGGCGGCGATGATCGGCTCGGCCGACAGCCTGGCCAGCTATGGTGCGGCAATGGATACGGCCGATCGCCGTGCCCTGCTCGACACCATCCTGGTCGAGGGCGAACGGCTGGACCGCTACATCCAGAACCTGCTGGACATGACCCGCCTCGGCCACGAGGGATTGAAGATCAACCGCGACTGGATCGGCGTGGACGAACTGATCGGCTCGGCCGCACGGCGCCTGCAGCGCTACCAGCCGAAGGTGCGGCTGGAGCTGGACATTCCGGCCACGCTGGCGCCGATCTGGGTACACCCGGCGCTGGTCGAACAGGCGGTGTTCAACGTGATGGAAAACGCGGCCAAGTTCTCACCGCCGGATGCTGCCGTGCAGGTGCAGGCGCGTGAACTGGACGGCCAGCTGCGCATCGACGTGATCGATGCCGGCCCCGGCATTCCCGACGACGAGCGTGCGCGCATCTTCGACATGTTCTACAGCGTCGAACGTGGCGACCGTGGCCGCCATGGCACCGGCCTGGGCCTGACCATCTGCCAGGGCATGATCGGCGCGCATGGCGGCAGCGTGCAGGCGCTGCCCGGACGCGACGGTCGCGGTACCCTGATCCGCATCACCCTGCCCCTGCTCAAGCCAGCCTCCCACGATGAGCCCGACCCCGATTGATGCCAGCGTGCCGGCCGCGCGCGTGCTGGTGATCGATGATGAAACCCAGATCCGCCGGTTCCTGGACATCAGCCTGCGCGCGCAGGGCTACCAGGTGCGGCAGGCCGCCACCGGCCAGGAAGGCCTGCAGCTGGCCGCCAGCGAGGACATGGATCTGGTGATCCTGGATATCGGCCTGCCGGACATGGAAGGCCACGAGGTGCTGGAACAACTGCGGCAGTGGAGCCAGGTGCCGGTGATCATGCTGACCGTGCGTGCCGGCGAGGCGGAGAAGGTGCGTGCGCTGGATACCGGCGCGAATGACTACGTGACCAAGCCGTTCGGCACGCAGGAGCTGATGGCGCGGGTGCGGGCGCTGCTGCGCACGCGCAGCGTGCCCAGTGATGGCACGCCGCCGGTATTCGACGATGGCCACCTGCATGTGGACCTGGTCCGCCGTGAAGTGGCGCTGGATGGCGAGCCGGTAGCGTTGACCCGCAAGGAGTACGCGCTGCTGTCGCTGCTACTGCGCAACGCCGGGCGGGTGGTGACCCAGCCACAGATCCTGCAGGAGATCTGGGGCCCGACCCACCAGCACGACACCCATTACCTGCGCATCCTGGTCGGCAAGCTGCGGCACAAGCTGGGCGATTCAGCGCTGGATTCGCGCTACCTGTTCACCGAACCGGGCGTCGGGCTGCGGTTCAAGGGGTGAAGGCGTGCCGACCAACGGTCGGCAACCACCAAAGCGAATCCGGAAGAGCATCCACGCATGGCGTGGATCTACTGTGTCGACCAAGGTCGACACCTACCAAGAGCAGTTCATTCCGTTCCGACAGATCGCGGAAATTGTCAGGGGTGGGGCGGTGTCGGAGTGCGGGGTGTCAGCCGCATGGGCCCGAGGCATGCCTCGGGCGGGTTGGGCAGGACGCCCAACCCCGGTCTTGCCGTGTGCGCAGGACAGCGCACACGAGCAAGCGGCTGCCAAGCCTACAGGGACGTACTTGCGGCGTCCCCGCACTCCGACACCGCCCCACCATCCCGCGGATAGCCCGCTTTTGATGTTGATGTTGATGTTGCTGCTGCCGTTGCTTCGGCGGGTGCCGGGCGCAGCCCGGCCCCACCTCAGAACCCCAGCGGGGTGTCGCCCAGCACCGGTTGCAGCTGGCTGCGGAACAGCGCCTGGATGCGTTCCAGCGCCGCCTCGTCATTGCCCTCGAAGCGCAGCACCAGCACTGGTGTGGTGTTGGAGGCGCGCGCCAGGCCCCAGCCATCGGAGAAGTCCACGCGCAGGCCGTCGATGGTCGACAGGCGACCGCCCACATATGGGTTGTCCGGCGACTGCGCCGCCGCCACCAGCATCGCCACCAGCGCATGCGGCGTGCCTTCGGCCACCGGCACCTTCAGCTCCGGCGTGGCCACCATCTCCGGCAGCTCTGCCAGTACCTCGTCCGGAGTCTCCTCGCGCTGGGCCAGGATCTCCAGCAGGCGCGCGGCCGCATACAGGCCGTCATCGAAACCGAACCAGCGCTCCTTGAAGAAGAAGTGGCCGCTCATCTCGCCAGCCAGCTCGGCATCGGTCTCGCGCATCTTCGCCTTCATCAGTGAATGCCCGGTCTTCCACATCAGCGGGCTGCCACCATTGCGCAGCACGTGGTCGGACAGCTTGCCGGTGCACTTCACGTCGTAGATCACCATCGCGCCCGGATTGCGCATCAGCACGTCGGCGGCGAACAGCATCAGCAGGCGGTCGGCATAGATGATCTTTCCTTCGCCGGTGACCACGCCCAGGCGGTCACCGTCGCCATCGAAGGCGACGCCGAGATCGGCACCGAAGCGCTTCACCGTCTGCACCAGGTCTTCCAGGTTGGCCGACTCGCTGGGGTCGGGATGATGGTTGGGGAAGGTACCGTCGACATCGCAGTACAGCGGGATGACTTCCGCACCGATCGCTTCCAGCAGCTGCGGCGCGAGCGCGCCGGCCACGCCGTTGCCGGCATCGGCCACGACCTTCAATGGGCGGTCCAGCTGCACGTCGTCGGCAATGCGCTGGATGTAGTCGGCGCTGACATCGCGCTGCTGGTAATCGCCCGGCTCGGCGGCCTGTACCAGGCGGCCTTCGACGATGCGCTGGTACAGATCGGTGATGGCATCACCGGACAACGTCTCGCCGCCGATGACCACCTTGAAACCGTTGTACTCGGGCGGGTTATGGCTGCCGGTGACCGCCACGCAGGTGCCGGTACGCAGATGGAAGGCGGCGTAGTACACGACCGGGGTCGGTGCCAGGCCGATGTCGATCACCGCGCAACCGGCGCGCCTCAGGCCCTCGGCCAACCCTGCGGCCAGTTCCGGGCCGGACAGGCGGCCGTCGCGGCCGATCACCACCTCGCGCAGGCCCTGCTCCAGGGCCACGGTGCCGATGGCCTGGCCGATCAGCGCCGCCGTTTTCGGCGTCAGTTCACTGCCAACCACGCCGCGGATGTCGTAGGCGCGGAAGATACCGGCCGCCAGTTCCTCGGCCGGAACCGGTGGCGGGGGCGGCGGTGCACTTTCAGTTGTGCTGGCCTCGGCCACCGGCGGCGGCGCCATCTGCAGGCTCTCGCTCAGGGTCGGGCCATGATCGGCTTCCGCCACGGTCGCCCGACGCGGCAGCGGCAGCGACTTCGGCAGGCGGCCGCGCCCCACCACCAGCAGCACGGCGATGAACGCCAGCAGCAGCGCAACGATGGCGCTGGCCAGCGAACCCAGGCCCAGCGGACCAGGTTCGACATTGGGTACCGCGGCCACCAGCCGCAACGGCGTCCCCGGAATCGGCCGCGCCAATGCTTCGGCGCTTTCGGCCAGGCCGGCATCGCCCTGGGCGACGAGGTCATGCGCGCCCTGGCGCAGGCCAAGGAAACCGGCCGATGGCGCACTCACCTGGTCCAGCGGCGAGGTCAGCCGCAGCAATGGCTGGCGCACGTAGAGCACCGCCGGGCCGAGACTGCCCAGTTGAACCGGCGCTGCCAGGCCCAGGCGATTGCCACCGCCATCGCGGACCACGCGCAGGCTGGGCTTGCCTTCGGCCAATGCCGCTTCCAGCAGCGCCAATCGGGCATAGCCAAAGGCGGCCGGGTCGGCGTAGGCGTTGGCCAGATCGGCGGTCAGTACCTCGGCGTGCTCGACGCCGGTCCAGCTCTCGCGGACCGCGAGTGCCGCCGCAGCGGCATCACCGGCCTGCAGCGCCTGCTGCACGCGCTCGTTCTTCAGCTGCTGCTGCAGCTGCTTCAGCTGGCCGGCAGCGGCCTCCTGCAGGCCCTGCACGGCCTGGTCACGTGCAGCTTCCAGCGCCTGGCCGTTGGCCTCCTGGCGCCATTGCTGCACTGCGCTCCATCCGAACCAGCCGGCCAGCAGGATCAGCAGCACCCCCAGTAGTGGCGCACTGCGTCCCAACGACCGTCCCCGCTGTCCTTCCCCGATGCCGCTCATCGATGTCCCCTGTCAACGCACCCCGGTATGGCCGAATCCACCCGTTCCCCGCACGCTGTCGGTGAAAGTATCCACCACCTGCAGGCTGACGCGGGCAATCGGCACGATCACCAGCTGCGCGATGCGATCGCCCGGCTCGATGGTGAAGGCCTCGCGGCCACGGTTCCAGACGCTGATCAGCAGCGGGCCCTGGTAATCGGCGTCGATCAGGCCGGTGCCATTGCCGAGCACGATGCCGTGGCGATGGCCCAGCCCCGAGCGCGGCAGGATCACCGCGCACAGGTTCGGGTCGGCAATGTGGATGGCCAGGCCGCTGGGCACCAGCGCGGTGTCACCCGGCTGCAGGGTCAGCGCGGTATCCAGCGCCGCGCGCAGGTCCATGCCGGCGCTGGCTTCGGTGGCGTAGGCCGGCAGCGGCCAGCTGTCGCCGAAGCGCGGATCGAGCAGCTTGACCTGCAGCGGTTGGGAAGTGAAAGCCTGGGTCATGCCTGGAGTCTCCGCGCGATCAGCGCCAGCAGTTGTTCGGCCAGCTCACGCTTGGAGGTGGCCGGGAATACCTGTTCACCGTCCTGCCAGAAGGCCGTGGCGGCATTGTTGTCGCTCTCGAAACCGCCGCCGCTGATGCCGACCTGGTTGGCGATCACCAGGTCCAGGCGCTTGTCGACCAGCTTGCCACGCGCGTATTTCTCCACGTCGTGGGTTTCGGCGGCAAAGCCGACCACCAGCTTCAGCGACTGCGTCTGCGCAGCCACCTCGGCAAGGATGTCCGGCGTGCGCACCAGCTCGATCACCAGCGACTGGCTGTCGGCGGTCTTCTTCAGCTTCTGCGGCGCGACCTGGCGCGGCGTGTAGTCAGACACCGCAGCGGCACCGATATAGATGTCGGCCGGCAGCGACTTCAGCACGGCATCGCGCATCTGCGCGGCCGAGCGCACGTCCACACGCTGCACGCCGAGCGGCGTCGGCAGCTGTACCGGGCCGCTGACCAGCACCACCTGTGCGCCCATCGCGGCGGCGGCCGCGGCCAGGGCAAAGCCCATCTTGCCGCTGCTGCGGTTGCCGACATAGCGCACCGGATCGATGTCTTCATAGGTCGGGCCGGCGCTGATCAGCAGGCGCAGGCCCTGCAGCGCGCGGGTTTCCGGCGCGGCAACGGCCGCGGCACTGCTGCCATTGGCGGCCAGCGCGGCCACGATGTCGCCCGGTTCGGCCAGACGCCCCGGACCGGACTCGCCTTCGGCCAGCGGGCCGTCGACCGGGCCGATCACCTGCGCGCCGCGCTGGCGCAGCAGGGCGATGTTGGCCTGGGTGGCCGGGTGCAGCCACATGCGATGGTTCATCGCCGGGCAGATCGTCAACGGCGCGGTACTGGCCAGGCACAGCGTGCTGACCAGGTCGTCGGCATGGCCCTGGGCCAGCCGGGCCAGCAGATCGGCGGTTCCCGGGGCAACCACGATGCGGTCCGCCCAGCGCGCCAGCTCGATGTGGCCCATGGCCTGTTCGGCGGCGCTGTCCCACAGCGTGGTGCGGGTGGGCTGCCCGGACAGGGCCTGGAAACTGAGCGGAGTGACGAACTGCTGGGCACCGGCGGTCATCGCCACCTGCACCTGGGCACCGGCGTCGCGCAGGCGCCGCACCAGTTCCAGGGCCTTGTAGGCCGCGATCCCGCCTCCGACGCACAACAGCAGTTTCTGACCTTCCAGCGCGCGGGCCGGCGCGGGGGAAGCGTTGGGGGAGTCAGCCACCTGGAATTCCTGTGCAAACGAGGGCGCTAGCTTACCCGATGGTCGGTAATGTCCCGGTGCAGGGTGCACATAGCGGACAGCTATCAGTAGATGGAGCGCGCTGCGCCTGACCCTGGGCTAGCCGGGCATCGGTTTCGGACCTTTCCTATACCTCTACGGGTCTGCGCTTTTGCAGAATCAGGCATTGGCTGCCGTCTGCCGTGGCCTGTTCGACCTTCGAGGAGCCTCGTGCATCCACGCATCATCATTGCCGACGACCATCCCGTGGTCCTGCATGGCATCCGTATCGTGCTGCAGACCCACCTGATGGACATCGTCGGCAGTGCACGTGACGGCGCCCAGCTGCTGGAGCTGGTGGACCACCACGACTGCGATGCGGTGCTGACCGACCTGTCGATGCCGGGTGACGGCCCGGACGGTCCAGAGCTGATCGACGCGCTGCGCGTGCGTCACCCCGGGCTGCCGGTGGTGGTGCTGACCGGCGCCCGCCATCCCGGGCTGCTGGACGGACTGCTGCGCGAGGGCATCAGTGGGCTGGTCGACAAATGCGCCGATTTCGCCGAACTGCCGCAGGCACTGAACGCCGCACTGGCCGGGCAGGTCTTCGTCTCCCAGCAGCTGCGCCACCACCTGCAGGCGCGCGACCTGCTGTTTCCACGCGAACCGTCGCCGCTGTCGGCACGCGAACAGGAAGTGCTGGATCTGCTGGCGGCCGGCCTCAGCGTGAATGCCGTCGCCGAGCGTTGCGGGCGCAGCCCGAAGACCATCAGCCGGCAGAAGGCCGAAGCCAAGCGCAAGCTGGGCCTGCAGAACAACCAGGAACTGTTCGACTATCTGCAGACCCGACGCGGGTGAGGCATCGTCCGACCCAGTGCTGCGGTATGCACCGATGGGAGCCGTCACGCAGGCTGGCGATGATGCAGGCATGCCCATCCATGACTGGCCCGAACAGGAACGCCCCCGCGAGAAGCTGATCGCGCGCGGGCCCACGGCACTTTCCGACGCCGAACTGCTGGCCCTGTTTCTCGGCTCCGGGTTCGGTGGCCGCGATGCCGTGCAGACCGCGCGCGACCTGCTGCAGGCGCACGGCCCGTTGCGGGTGCTGCTGGACCGCCCCGCGCGTGACCTGGCCCGCCTGCCCGGGCTCGGCCCGGCGCGCAGCTGTACGCTGGCTGCCGGGCTGGAACTGGCCCACCGCTACCTGGCTGCCGAGCTGGAACACGGCGAAGCGGTCGGCAACAACCCGGCCGCGGTCGGCCGCTATCTGCAGCACCGCCTGCGGGGGCAGGCCCGGGAGATCTTCATGGCCCTGTTCCTGGACAACCGGCACCGGCTGATCGCCTGCGAGGAGCTGTTCCACGGCACCATCAACGCCGCACCGGTCTACCCCCGCGAAGTGGTGCGGCGCGCCCTGCTGCACAACGCGGCAGCGGTGATCCTCAGCCACAACCACCCTTCCGGCGACCCGGAACCCTCCAGCGCCGATACCCGCATCACCGACGAACTGCAGCAGGCACTGGCGATGGTGGACGTGCGCCTGCTGGACCACTTCGTGGTCGGTGAGGGCCGCCCCGTTTCGTTTGCTGAACGAGGCCTGCTGTCGCCGCCCCAGCCCCGCCTGTTCGGCTGAGCGCCCGCCCTCCAGGCGCCATCGGTCGCCCCCACAGGCAGGTTTCGGTCAGCGTGGCCGCTGGTATCTGCGCTAAAATGGGCGATTCCGCCGCTCATTCTCACAGCAGGCCTCGTGAAAAATCTCCTCCGCGCCCTGATCAGCCAAGGCATCGAAGCCTTGCGCGCCAATGGCACCCTGCCCGCCGACTCCCTGCCGCCGGACTTCGTGGTCGAGCGCCCGAAGACCCGCGACCACGGCGACTTCGCCACCAACGCCGCGATGCTGCTGGCCAAGGCCGCGCGCAGCAATCCGCGTGCACTGGCACAGGCGCTGGTCGAGGCACTGCCGCGCAGCGAGGACGTCAGCAAGGTCGAGATCGCCGGCCCCGGCTTCATCAATTTCCACCTGGCGCCGGCCGCGTACCAGCGTGAAGCCGCGTCGGTCATCAAGGAAGCCCACGACTACGGCCGCAACCTGTCCGGCAATGGCCGCACGGTGGGCGTGGAGTACGTGTCGGCCAACCCGACCGGCCCGCTGCATGTCGGCCATGGCCGCGCGGCGGCGATCGGCGACTGCGTGGCGCGCGTGCTCGACGCCAACGGCTGGAACGCCAAGCGTGAGTTCTACTACAACGACGCCGGCGTGCAGATCGAGAACCTGGCGCTGTCCACCCAGGCGCGGATCAAGGGCATCGCGCCGGACCAGGATGGCTGGCCGGAAGGTGGCTACCGCGGTGAATACATCGCCGACGTCGCCCGCGCCTACATGGCCGGCGCCAGCGTCGATCTGGAAGGCAGCACCGTGGTCGGTGCCAAGGACCCGGACGACATGCAGGCGATCCGCCGCTTCGCTGTGGCCTACCTGCGCAACGAGCAGAATCTGGACCTGGCCGCGTTCGGCGTCGACTTCGACATCTATTTCCTGGAAAGCTCGCTGTACGCCGACGGCAAAGTCGCCGAAGCGGTCGCCAAGCTGCAGGCCTCGGGTCATACCTATGAAGAAGGTGGCGCGCTGTGGCTGCGCAGCACCGACTTCGGTGACGACAAGGACCGCGTGATGCGCAAGTCCGACGGCACCTTCACCTACTTCGTGCCGGACGTGGCCTACCACCTGTCCAAGTGGCAGCGCGGCTACGAGCGCGCGATCACCGAGCTCGGCGCCGATCACCATGGTTCGCTGGCACGCGTGCGCGCCGGTCTGCAGGCGATGGAAGTGGGCATCCCGCAGGGCTGGCCGGAGTACGTGCTGCACCAGATGGTCACCGTCATGCGTGGCGGCGAGGAAGTGAAGCTGTCCAAGCGTGCCGGCAGCTACTTCACCCTGCGCGACCTGATCGAGGAGGCCGGCCGCGATGCCACCCGTTGGTTCCTGATCGCGCGCAAGCCCGATTCGCAGCTGACCTTCGACATCGACCTGGCCCGCCAGCAGAGCAACGACAACCCGGTGTTCTACGTGCAGTACGCGCACGCCCGCGTCTGCAGCCTGCTGCGCCAGGCACAGGAGAAGGGCCTGGTGTACGAACAGGGCAATGGCCTGGCCAACCTCGGCCGCCTGGCCGACGACGCCTCGCTGCTGCTGATGAACGAGATCTCGCGGTACCCGGAAGTGGTGGAGGCGGCCGGCGTGGCGCTGGAACCGCATCTGGTGGCGCAGTACCTGCGTGAATTGGCGCACGCGTTCCACACGTGGTATCACGGGACGCCGGTGCTGGTGGAAGACGCTGCGGATCGCAACGCCAAGCTGACCCTGGCCTGCGCCGCGCGCCAGGTGCTGGCCAACGGCCTCGAACTCCTGGGCGTCAGCGCCCCGGAAAAAATGTAAGCATCAGGAGACGCAGTACACATGGCAGCACGACGCGGCAAAAACCAGGCACGACGCAACAGCAGCAGCCAGGGCACACCCGGATGGGTGTGGCTGGTCGCTGGCGTGGCGATTGCGGCCGTGGTGTTCCTGGCGGCGCCGAACCTGTTCAAGGGCGAAGGCGATGGCTTCCTGCGCGCCGGTCCGCAGCCGAACCCGAACGCGCAGCCTGCCCCGGTCGCTGATGCCGACAGCGATGTCGGCACCGGGCCGGCCGCGCAGCCGGCCACGCCGAAGCCGGCCGAACCGGAAAAGCCGGCCGCCACCCAGTACGACTTCTACACCCTGCTGCCGGGCAAGGAAGTTGAAATGTCCGACGCCGAGCTGGCTGCCAGCGCGCGTGCTGAAGACCAGCGCCGGGCCAAGGCTGAAGCGCAGCGCGCGCAGGCGGCACTGGAAGGCAAGCCGGTTCCGCCGCCAGCGGCTACCGCGCCCGCACCGACGGCAACCGCCAGCGTGGCCAGCACCGCGCCGGTGACCGCCACCAGCCGTCCGCTGCCGGCACCGCTGAGCGAACGACCGGCTGCGGCAACGCCTCCGGCCAGCACGCCGACGGCGTCGACCAGCACCGCCGCCGCCACTCCGGCAGCGCGTGCGGAAACCGCGCCGACCGCTGCCACTACCGCAGGCGCTGCGGCACCGGCTGCCGCCGACAATGCCCGCTACATCCTGCAGGCGGGTGCGTTCGGTGCCTCCGGCGATGCCGAAGCGACCAAGGCCAAGCTGGCGATGATGGGCCTGGCGGCACGCGTGGAATCGGCGCAGATCAACGGCAAGACCGTGTACCGCGTGCGCATGGGGCCGTATGGCAGTGCAGGTGAACTGTCTGAAGCCAAGCAGAAGCTGGATGGCACCGGCCTGCAGGCGATGGCGATCAAGGCACAGTGAGTCTGCCGAAGTGAATGAAAAAGCCGGGCACAGCCCGGCTTTTTTTGTCTGTGTAGAGTCGAGCTTGCTCGACTGCCGTTCAAAGCAGTCGAGCATGGCTCGACTCTACAAAGGGCGAAGAGCAGTCGAGCAAGCTCGACTCTACAGACGGCGGTCAGACTTCGCGGGCGACCTGGAAACCGGCGAAGGACTGGCTGACCGGCATCAGTTCCAGGCGATTGATGTTCAGGTGCGGCGGCAGGCTGGCCACCCAGAAGATCTGTTCGGCGATGTCTTCGGCGGTCATCGGGTTGGCGCCGGTGTAGAGCTTGTCCGACGCCGCCTGGTCGCCATGAGTACGCACCACGGTGAACTCGGTTTCGGCCATGCCCGGCTCGATCGTGGTCACGCGCACGCCGGTGCCGTGCAGGTCCGAACGCAGGCCGAGCGAGAACTGGCTGACGAAAGCCTTGGTGCCACCGTAGGCATTGCCGCCCGGGTACGGGTAGACGCCGGCCACCGACGAAATGTTGATGATTGCGCCCTTGCGCTCCACCAGCTGCGGCAGCAGGCGGTGGGTCAGGGTCACCAGCGCGGTGATGTTGGTGTCGATCATCGTGGTCCAGTCCGACAGCTTGGCGCTCTGTGCCGGCGCGGTGCCCTGCGCCAGGCCGGCGTTGTTGACCAGCAGATCGATCTCGCCGAAGGCCGGCGGCAGTGCCAGCAGCGCCGCTTCCATCGCCACCGGATCGCGGATGTCGAAGGCGGCGGCATGCACCACGTCCTTGCCGTAGCGCTCGACCAGCGGCTGCAGGCGTTCAGCGCGGCGGCCGGTGGCGATCACCTTCCAGCCCGCCTGGGCGAAGCGGTGGACGGCGGCGGCGCCGAAGCCGGACGTGGCGCCGGTAATCAGGACAGTGCGGGTCATCAGGCAACTCCAGGGGGAAAAACCAGACCCCCATTCTGGCACCGTCGGCCGGGGGTTGCGTTGCCTGATCGGCCAGATCCGGCCCCGCCTGTCGGGGTGACCGGTACAATTGGGGCCATGATCAACAACGATGTCCTGCGCAGCGTGCGCTACTCCCTGGACCTGGGCGACCACCACGTGGTGACCCTGTGCCAGATGGCCGACCCCGCCTTCGCCGTGGATCCGGAACAGGTGAAAGCCTGGCTGCGCCGCGAGGACGAAGCCGGTTTCGAAGCGATGAGCGACAGCGCGCTGGCGCACTTCCTCGACGGCCTGATCGTGCACCTGCGCGGTCGCGATGAGAGCCAGCCGCAGCGTGCGGTGGAAACCCGCATCGACAACAACCTGGTGCTGAAGAAGCTGCGCGTCGCCTTCCAGCTGCGCGACGTCGATCTGATGGAGATCTTCGCCAGCGCCGGCTTCAACGTCTCCAAGTCGGAAGTGGGCGCCTTGTTCCGCCAGCCCGGGCACACCAACTACCGGCGCTGCCTGGACCAGATGCTGCGCAATTTCCTCAAGGGCCTGAGCCTGCGCCTGCGCGGCTGAGCACGGCCTCGACGAACGCCCGCGCCGCCGGTGTCGGCAGTCGCTGCCAGACCAGGTGCACGCGGCGGGTCGGGGTCGGCTGCAGCGGAATCTGTACCACCCCCTGGAACCCGTCGGCGATCAACGCTGGCACGATGCCAACCGCCAGCCCATGGCGGACGAAGCGCTCGATCAGTTCCATCAGATTGACCTCGAAGCGCACCGTGTGCGGCAGGCCAGCGGCAGCGAAGGCATCGTCGGTCTGCCGCCGCGCACCGGTGCCGCGCGGAAAGTCGACCAGCGCCTCGTCCTGCAGTTCGGTCAATGGCAGCCGCTTGCGCCGGGCCAAGCGGTGCGATGGCGCCAGCACCGCCACCAGGTCTTCTTCCTGCAGCATCTGGTGGCAGACCCCGTCCAGCCCCGCCGACGGCGCCAATCCGACCAGTGCCACGTCCAGCTCTCGCGACTGCACCTGCGCGATCAGGTCCTCGCTCTTGTCGACCCGCAGCTGGAACTCCACCTGCGGGTGCGCCTGCTGGAAGGCCGCCAGCATCGCCACCACATCGATGTCGGTCAGCGAGGAGATCTGCCCGATCGCCAGCAGGCCACGCACCTCGCCAGTGACGGCGGCCACGTCGGCACGCAGGTGGCGCAGGCTGGCCAGCACCTGGCGTGCATGCACCAGCAGCGCCTCGCCGGCGGCGGTGGCCCGCACCTGCCGCGGCAGGCGCTCGAACAGGGGCGTACCCAGTTCCTGCTCCAGGTAGGCAATCTGGTGGCTCAACGCGGACTGCACCACATGGCAGCGTTCCGCGGCGCGGGTGAAATTGCCCTCTTCGGCCAGGGCGACGGCAAACTCGAGCTGTTTGAGATTCATCCAACTATCTCGTTTCCAGATGGCATGGATGATGATGATTCATTTCCATCATGGCCGCAGCAGGCGGACACTGTGCATCCCGCTTTGTGGAATACCGCGTGAGTCCGTCCCTCCCCCCTCTGCACCGCTGGCAGGTGCTGCTGATGTCGGTGGCTACCGGCGTGGCCGTGGCCAGCAACTACTATGCGCAGCCACTGCTGCACACCATCGCCGATGCCTTCGGCGTGCCGTTCGGCCAGGTCGGCATGGTGGTCACTGCCGCACAGCTGAGCTATGCCGCCGGACTGATCCTGCTGGTGCCGCTGGGAGACCTGTTCGAACGCCGCCGCCTGATCGTGGTGATGAGCCTGTTGTCGGCAGGCGGGCTGGTGATCAGTGCCTGTGCACCATCGCTGGCCTGGTTGCTGGTCGGCACCGCGATCACCGGCCTGTTCTCGGTGGTGGCGCAGGTACTGGTGCCGTTTGCGGCCACGCTGGCCGCGCCGGAACATCGTGGCCGCGTGGTCGGCACATTGATGAGTGGCCTGCTGCTGGGCATCCTGCTGGCGCGCACCGTGGCCGGCCTGCTTTCCAGCCTGGGCGACTGGCGCCTGGTGTATGCGATCGCCGCCGGCACCCTGGTGCTGACCGCGCTGGCGCTGCAGCGCGGCCTGCCGCGATTCCACCACAGCGCCGGCCTCGGCTATTTCGCATTGCTGCGCTCGATCGGCGTGCTGTTCGTGCAGGAGCCGGTGCTGCGCCAGCGCACCCTGCTGGGCGCCTGCAGCTTCGCCATGTTCGCGATCTTCTGGACGCCGCTGGCGTTCCTGCTGGCACAACCGCCCTACGCCTACAGCGATGCCACCATCGGCCTGTTCGGGCTGGTCGGTGCCGCCGGCACGCTGGCTGCGGGCCTGGCCGGGCGCATGTCCGACCGCGGCCAGACCGGGCGTGCCACTGCCATCGCACTGATGCTGTTGCTGCTGTCGTGGCTGCCGTTGGGGCTGTCGGCACACTCGCTGCTGGCGCTGCTGGCCGGCGTGGTGGTGCTGGACCTGGCCGCGCAGCTGCTGCACGTGAGTAACCAGAACCTGATCTACGCACTGCAACCGGCAGCGCGCAACCGCCTCAATGCCGGCTACATGACCGGCTACTTCATCGGCGGTTCGCTGGGTTCGCTGCTGTCTGCGCAGGTCTACCAGCGCTTCGGCTGGACCGGCGTCTGCGTGGCCGGTGCTGCGGTGGCCATGCTGGCCCTGCTGCTGTGGCTGCCCGGCGCGCTGCGCGCGCGCCAGGCTTCGGTGACTGACTAGAAGCTGCCCTGCAGCGCCAGCTCCCAGCGTCCGCCGGCATTGCCCGGAAACAGCCGCTTCGCTGCGTTGTCGGTGTCATGCACGGTGGCGCGCAGTTCCCATGCCGGGGTCAGCGAGGCGATGGCACTGAGCTGGCCATGCAGGTAATCAGGCCCCTGTGCGGTGGCCAGCCAATACTGGCCCACCGCCGCTTCGAGGCGGAACCGCTCGTGCAACGGCACCCGCACACCCAGCTGGGCGTAGGTGCCGCGATGGCCGCCCGCCAGCGCGTCGTTGGAATGCGCCAGCTGCAGCCAGGCGCGCTGCTTCCAGGTGACGGTGGTATTGAGCTCGGTCCAGTCCAGCGCGCGGCCGGTGCCCGGGTACACGTAGCGGGTCAGGTTGGCATCCAGTGCCCAGTCCGGTGCCAGTGCACCACTCCAACCGGCCACCAGGTCAAACTCGCTGCGCGCGCCGTTGTCCGGCTTGAACGATACGTTGGACCCCCACACGCTGGCGTACCAGCCCGATGGGATCGAGACCTTCGCGCCGGCCTGCACCGCCGGGTCGCCGTCGCTCTGCGAGCTGCCGCGCCACACGTAATCGCTGGTCAATGCGGCACTGCCACTCACCTGCACCTGCGCCTGGGCGGTGCCGATGCCGAGCAGCCCTGCCAGGGCGGCCACCACTGCCGCCATCATCCCCTTGCTGTTCACTGCACTGTGTTCCTCGTCGAAGGCGGTCACGCCGCCGGGACCGCAGTGTCGAGGCGGTGGCCGTAACGGATCGAGGGTGCTGCCGGGCCCGTGGCGCAAATTCGGCGTAAATCCCGCGGACCGGGGCCACATGCCAGCAGCGCGGTATCATGGCGCCCTGTTTCCAGGAACCAACCGCGTGGACGCCATCCTGACTCCGGTATCGATCGGCGAGCTGATCGACAAGATCACCATTCTCGAGATCAAGGCCGAGCGCATCGACGATGCCGCCAAGCTGAGCAACGTGCGCACCGAGCTGGACGGCCTGCTGCCGTTGCTGCAGCTGCAGCTGCAGGCTCAGCCGGCGCTGGCCGTGCTGAAGCAGCAGCTGAAGGCGATCAACGAGCGCATGTGGGACATCCAGGACCAGCTGCGCGACAAGGAAGCGGCCCAGGTGTTCGACGATGCCTTCATCCAGTTGGCGCGTGGTGTCTATGGCACCAATGGCGAGCGCGTGCAGGTGAAGAACGAGATCAACCGCGTGGCCGGTTCGGCCCTGGTGGAAGAAAAGCAGTACCAGGGCGAGTAACGCCACCTCAATCAGCGTCGATCAGATGGCGGAAGCGGAACAGCTCGCCATCGTTGCGGATGCCCAGCTTGCGGTACGCCGCTCGCTTCTGCGTGCTGATGGTGCTGGCTGCACGCCCACTGCGGCGTGCCATCTCGCCGGTGCTGCAACCACGCAGCACCCACTGCAGGACGGTGCGCTCGCGGGTACTCAACCGTGGTGAACGCATGGACTGCTGGCGCTGCCGACGGGACTGGTTCAACTGTGCACGCAGCTCCGGCGGCACGAAGCGCCCGCCACGGGCAACCACGCTCACTGCCCGCAGCAGCATCTGCGGCGCGCAGGCCTTGGACAGGAATCCGCGCGCTCCGGCCTGCAGGACCAAGGACACGACACCCGCGTTGCAGTGCGCGGACAGCACCAGGATCGGCACTGCCGGCCAGTGGCGTGATAGGTGCCGCAGCAGTTCCAGGCCTTCGCCGCTGTCACCGATCGGCAAGGCGTCGACCAGCAGCAGATCGATCGCGGCCGCCTGCTGCTGCAGGCGCTGCAGCAGATCACCGCTGCGGCCGTAGCTTCCATCCACCTGCAGGCCCGCCTGCCGGGCCAGGACTTCCTGCACGCCATGCCGCAACAGCGGGTGTGGATCCAGCAGCAAGAGGCGGCAGGGAGAATCGCGGGGCGACGGAAACGTGGGCATCGTTGCATTCCTGCAGAACAGGCCACTCACCCTAGGGCGCAGCCGACGCCTGCGGAATCCAATTCGTTGCAATGCCGCCCTTCCGCCGCGACACGGTCAGGTAGCGTTTGCCCAGCCGGACCGGAAACGCAACAGGCCCGGCATGGGCCGGGCCTGTCGAGGCATCTTCGGCGCGCAGGCGCGCCGAGGAAGCAATTACCAGCTGAAGCGCGGGCCGACGGTGTATTCCTTGTCGCCGTCGCGGTTCATCTTCAGCTCGCCGTTCAGGCCCCAGTTCTGGTTCAGCTTGACCTGACCACCCAGGCGGCCGTACCACTGGCCTTCCGGATTGATGCCGTGCTTCTTCGAGAAATCTTCGTAGCCGACCATGCCGTAGACTTCGGCGTGGGCACCGAAGGCGGTGCGGATACCGGCTTCAGCGCTGTAGCCATTGAAGTCCAGGCCGTGCTTCTGGTCGCGCTTCTGGTAAGCAACGCGGGCAACGAAGTCGGTGGTCGGGGCGATTTCAACGTTGTAGCCGGCGCCGATCTTCCACTGGTCCAGCTTGATGTTGGTGTGGTCGATTTCCTGGCGGCTGTACTCACCGAAAGCGTGGAAGTTCGGCAGGAAGCCGTACGAACCCTTCACGCCCCAGCCGTCGGCCTTGAACGCGTCGATGTCGGTCTTGGCGTAGTCGGCTTCGGCGTAGTTGTACGACAGGTTCTCAGCAGCCGAGGCGGTGAACGGCAGGGCAGCGGCCAGGGCCAGAGCAATCAGCGAATTCTTCATGGGGGTACACCTTTACTTTCTTATGGTGTGCAGCAGCGCCAGGGCGCCATCGCATCGGGAATGTAAATTCTCCGTTATTCGCCACAACGCTCCCTGAAAACAGCGGTCTTCGCATTGCTGAATTTTTTGCCTTGATTCAGGCTGTCTCTGGCATACGCGCGCGGCGCGCGTGCATTTGTGATTCGTCGTCGATTGCAACAGGAGGTTGCCTTGTACGTTTCCGATCCGCCGCTGGTGCCTGTTCGCGCCGCGCTCCTGGCATGCGCTGCCCTGTTCCCGATCCACGCTGCGCACGCACTGCAGGCCGCTGACTACCAGCGCGCCGAACGCGTGCATGACAGTCACCTTCGCGGTGCGCTGCGCAATGCTTCGGTGCTGCCCCACTGGCTGGCCGATGGGCGCTTCTGGTACGAACGCGAAACCACGCAGGGCCGGCGCCAGGCGGTACTGGTCGATCCAGTCCAGGCCACACGTCAGATCCTGTTCGAACCCGATGCGCTGGACGCTGCGGTTGCACCTCTCGGTGCCAGAGGACCACGCCTGCGCTTGAGCAGCGTGCAGGTACTGGATGAAGGCCTGCGCCTGCAGTTCAACGGCGAGGCGGCGATCAGCTGTCAATGGCCACGCCTGCAGTGCGTGCGTTCGCAGGATGCAGCGCCAGCGACCGATGCACTGCCATCGCCCGGCGGTGATACCTGGCTGCAGGTACGCGATCACAACCTGTGGCTGCAGTCGCCCGGAATGGCAGCACGAGCGCTGACCAGCGGCGGTGAACCCAATCATGGCTTTGGCGTGCTGCCGGACTTCACCCTGCGCGGCATTCCACGCCGCCAGGGCCGGATGCCGACGCGGCCGTTCGCGGTCGGCTGGTCACCGGATGGCCGCTACGTGGCCGGCATCCGCTACGACGAACGCGCGCTGCAGGACTACCCCTATCTGGAAAGCAGCCCGGCCAACAGCGCGCGGCCACGCGTGCATACGGTGAAGCTGGGGCTGCTGGGTGACACCCGGCAGGTGCGCGACAGCCTGTATGTGGTCGACACCCGCAATGGCCAGCAGCATGACATCGCCTTGCCGGAAGGCTGGAACACCCTCAGCGAAGCCGGCGTACTCGGCTGGGACGGCGACCGGTTGTATGCCGTGATCGCGCACTTCGGCGCACCGCGCAGGCTGCGTCTGCTGGAGATCGATGCCAACAACGGTGCGTTGCGCACGGTTCTGGAAGAAGCCAGCGACACCCGCCTGCAGCTCAACGTGTATTCCTACAACCGGCCAGCGGTGGCCATCCTGCCCGGCCAGGACACGGCGGTGTGGTTCTCGCAGCGCGATGGCTGGGGCCATCTGTACCGGGTGCGCCTGTCCGACGGCAAAGTGCTGCGCCAGCTCACCGGCGGCCAATGGGCGGTGCGTGACCTGCTGGGCGTAGATGCGGCAGGTGGCTGGGCGTACTTCAGCGCCGGCGGCGTCCACGGTGGCGACCCCTACGTGCGCGGCCTGTACCGGGTATCGCTGCAGGGTGGACCGGTCCAGCGCCTGGCCGCCGATGGCAACGACCATCTGGCCGATGCCGGCACCGGCGCGTTGTTCGGCGGGCGCGCCCCCCAGGCGCTGTCGCCTGGCGGTGGCTATCTGGTGGATACCGTTTCCCGTCTCGACCAGCCACCACGCACCGTGCTGCGGGCCAGCGATGACGGCCGTGAAGTGATGGTGCTGGAAACAGCCGATAACAGCGCGATCGTTGCTGCCGGCTGGCGCCCCCCACGGCGCGAGCGGCTGCTGGCCGCCGATGGGCGAACGCCGATCTTCGCCACCGTCTACCTGCCCCGCGACTATCGCGATGACGGCCGCTTTCCGGTGATCGACGCGATGTACGGTGGCTCCTTCGTCAGCAATGCGCCGGTGACCTACGCCGAGGCGGTGTCCGCCTTGAATCCGGTGTCACGCGCCAGCCTGACCGAACTGGGCTTCGTGGTGGTCAGCATCGACGCGCGCGGCACCGGTGGCCGCGACAAGGCGTTCCATGACAGCAGCTTCATGCACGGGGCAGATGTGCAGCTGGATGACCATGTGGCTGCGCTGCGCCAGCTGGGCGAACGCTACCGGGGCATCGACCTGCAGCGGGTCGGCATCTACGGGCATTCGTTCGGTGGTTACAGTGCAGCGCGCGCCCTGCTGCGCTATCCGGCGTTCTACAAGGTGGGCGCGGCCTCGGCCGGCAGCCACAATTTCCAGGGCATGTACGGCGGTGCATTGCACGGCATGGACCGGCTGTTCGGTGGCGTGCTGCCGCCAACACCCCTGGCCGATGGCGTGCCGGCGCCCTTTGCCGGACTCGACAATGCAGCGTTGGCCGGCAACCTGCGTGGGCATCTGATGCTGGTCTATGGCGAACTGGACGAGAACGCGCCGCCGGCGCTGACCCTGCAGCTGGCCGCCGCCCTGAACAAGGCCCAGCGCAGCTACGACCTGCTGTACCTGGCCCGGCAGGACCACGAACTGTTCCGCAACGACGCCACCTACACGCACCGCATGTGGGACTACTTCGTGCGCCACCTGGCCGGCCAGCAGCCACCGGAGACGGTGCTGGCGCCGCTGCCCGGCGGGCCGGGCTGAACAGGCGCACACAGGATGTCGATCCACGGCGCCCTGGTTCGTCGGGTACTTGAAGGCCGTGCATGCGGCACGGTCCATCCGGAGGCAGGCAATGAGCTACATCGATGGTTTCGTCCTGGCGGTGCCCACCGCCAACAAGGAGAAGTTCCTCGCCCATGCACGCACAGGGGATCCCGTTTTCATCGAGTACGGCGCGCTGCGCGTGGTCGAGTGCTGGGGTGACGACGTACCGCACGGCAAAACCACCGACTTCTTCGGCGCGGTGAAAGCCACGCCAGACGAGACGGTGGTCTTCTCGTGGATCGAATGGCCGGACAAGCCGACCCGCGACGCCGGCATGAAGAAGATGATGGAAGACCCGCGGTTTGATCCGGCGAAGAATCCGATGCCGTTCGACGGCGCGCGGATGATCTACGGCGGCTTCGTGCCGATCTACGAGCTGACGCGCTGAATCCGGCGGACGTGCTCAGCGCGCGTCCGTGTCATCGCTGGCAGACGCATGGCCGGCGCCCAGTGCGGCGCCGGCGCCGAGGCCCACACCGCCCATGCCGGCCCCCATTCCGCCACCACCACCACCACCCGCACGACCGCCCTTGGCATCGCCATCGTTGCGGCCCTTGCCACCGCCACTGGCAGCGGGCCGGGTCGGCCCCTGCGGCGGTATCTGCAGTCCGGCCGGAATCGGCGCCAGGTCCAAGGCGTCGCGCACGAAGTCGCGCAGCGAGACCACCAGTTCGTGGAGGTGCACCGGCCGCCCCTGTGCCAGTTCGTTGGCCGCACGCGCGGCCAGCCGCACCTGCTCGTCGGTGCCCAGCAACAGGATGTCCGACAATGCGGCCTCGACGGCATCGCGGATGCGGCGCGCGCGATCCGAGCGGGGTTCGGCGATGCCTTCGGCATTTTCGCGCTGGCGCAGGTCGCGGCGATGGCTGGGATCCACACCCAGTTCGCCAGTGAACGACCCGCCCAGGGTCTTGTAGGCCGCCATCAGCGTGCGCAGCCGTTCGTTGATCTGCCGGTTTTCGCGCTCGCGGCGCTGTTGCAGGGTCTGCATCACCAGCAGGCGGATGCCCACGCCCAGCAGGGTGATCAGGACCAGGCCGGCCAACGTGGACAGCACGCCCTGCCAGGAACTGAAGTCGATACTACGCATGCCCCGGGGCTCCTGCAGGAAGAACCTGCATCTTGCCCCAGACCGTGCCCCAGAAACGCGAAAGGCCCCACCACCCGTTGGGTGGCAGGGCCTTCGGTCACGGCGCGATTACTTGCGCTTGGCGACCTTGCGCACGGCCTTCTTGGCCGGAGCCTTCTTGGCGGCGACCTTCTTCAGCGGCGCAGCCTTCTTGGCGACCGTCTTGCGGGTGGCGGCAACCTTCTTGCCCACCGCCTTCTTGGCAACGGCGGTCTTCTTGCCGACAACCTTCTTGGCAGCAGCGGTCTTCTTGCCGACGGCCTTCTTGGCGACAGCAGCCTTCTTGCCGACAACCTTCTTGGCGGCCGCGGTCTTCCTGGTGGCGACCTTCTTGGTAGCGGCAACCTTCTTGCCGACAACCTTCTTCGCAGCCACGGCCTTCTTGCCAGCGACCTTCTTGGCGGCGACGGTCTTCTTGGCCACGGCCTTCTTGGCGGTGGCGACCTTCTTGCCGACAACCTTCTTGGCGGCCGCGGTCTTCTTGGCAACGGTCTTCTTCGCGACGGCGGCCTTCTTGGTGGCAGCCTTCTTCACGGTAGCGACCTTCTTGCCAGCAGCCTTGGTGGCAGCCTTGGTGGTCTTCTTGGCAGCGGCGGCCTTCTTGGTCACGGCCTTGCCTGCAGCCGCCTTCTTCTTGGCCACTTCCTTCTTCAGGGCAGCGGCTTCGGCCTTGGCGTTCTTCTTGGCGGCTTCCAGCTTCTTCTTGGCGTTGGCAACAGTCTTGCCGACCGACTTGGCAGCCTTCTCGGCCTTCTTGGCAACGGTCTTCTCGACCTTGGCCACGGCCTTCTTGGCCTTGGCAACGCGGGTGCCGGCAGCCTTGGTGGCGCGCTTGACGGTCTTCTTGACCGACTTCACTGCGTCTTCGGCAGCGTGGGCGATGGTCTCGCCAACGTTGGTGGCGGATTCTTTGACGTTCTCGACGGCGTCGGTCACGACCGACACACCATTACCGTTGCTCATGTTGCCCTCCTGCGGGCCTTAAGTATCAAAACGGGGCGATGCTATACCGACATTGACGATCGTGGAACGGGGCATGCGCCCGCAATCGCATCTGCTGCGACGGTAACGGTGTAGCCCAGCACCCTCTCGAGCACAGTGGGTTGACAGGAAACCCCTTTTTTTCAGTGCTGCGCCGCACGGTGCGGGTAGCGGCAGGTGCTGCCTGCGCGCACCTGCCAGAGTGCTGCGAAAGGCATGCGATATGGCGCATCGCGGCACCAGGATGCGCAGAACTGCGCAAGTATCAGCCTGTATCCACACGCGCTTCGGCAGACGTCGGCACATTGCGAAGCACGCCCGACGTTGTCGCCACCGCCCCACAGATGGCGACGCCGACCCGCGTTCCGGGCGCCCGGTTTTCATGGCGCATTTATCCAGATCGCGACACACTCATTCAGCTTGTTTTACCGTAGAGCCGAACGGCCCCCACCCACGCCAGCGAACCGACTCCCATGCGACCGCTTCCCACCCTGCTCACGCTCGCAATCGCCGCCGCCTTCGGTGGCTTCGTTGCCACCGGCATCAATGCCCACCTGGACAACCGTGCCGACGCCGCGCCGCTGCCTGCGGTACTCCCGACCACGGCGGCATTGCCGGCCTCGGTGGCCGGACAGGCGGTGCCGTCGCTGGCACCGATGCTGGAGAAGGCGATGCCGGCCGTGGTCAGCGTCAACACCAAGCAGGTGGTGCGCGTGCGCAACCCCTTCTTCAACGACCCGTTCTTCCGCCGCCTGTTCCCGGACATCCCGCAGGAACGCATCAACGAATCGCTGGGCTCGGGCGTGATCATCGACGCCAAGGAGGGCCTGGTGCTGACCAACCACCACGTCATCGACAACGCCGATGACGTGCAGGTGACACTGGCCGACGGGCGCACGGTCAAGGCCGAGTTCCTCGGTTCGGACCGCGATACCGACATCGCGCTGATCCGCATCCCGGCGCAGAACCTGACCGACATCAAGCTCGGCAACAGCGACCAGCTTCGGGTCGGTGACTTCGTGGTGGCCATCGGCAACCCGTTCGGTTTCAGCCAGACGGTCACCTCCGGCATCGTCTCGGCGGTGGGCCGCAGCGGCATCCGCGGGCTGGGCTACCAGAACTTCATCCAGACCGATGCGTCGATCAACCCGGGCAACTCCGGTGGCGCGCTGGTCGACCTGCAGGGCCAGCTGGTCGGCATCAATACCGCCAGCTTCAACCCGCAGGGCAGCATGGCCGGCAACATCGGCCTGGGCCTGGCGATCCCCTCCAACCTGGCGCGCAGCGTGGTCGACCAGCTGGTCAAGCACGGCGTAGTGGTGCGCGGCACGCTGGGCGTGGAGAGCCAGAACCTGACCGCACAGATCGCGCAGGGGCTGGGCCTGGGTGAAACCCGTGGTGCGCTGATCACCCGCGTGCTGGCCGGTTCGGCCGCTGCGACCGCCGGCCTGAAGCCGGGCGACGTGGTGGTCTCGGCCAACGGCCAGCGCGTGGACAGCGCCGAAGCTCTGCACAACGTGGAAGGCCTGGCGGCGGTCGGCAGCACGCTGACGCTGGACGTGCGCCGCGAGGGCAAGCCGCTGCAGATCAAGGCAACCTTGAAGGAACAGGCGCGCGCGGTCACCGGCGAGAGCCTGGACCCGCGCCTGACCGGGGCCACCTTCGTCGACCTGCCCGAGTCGCTGCGCCAGTCCGGTGTCGGTGGCGTGCTGGTCAGCGAGGTCAAGCGCGGCAGCCGCGCGGCCACCAACGGCCTGCAGCAGGGCGACATCATCACCGATGCCACCGTGGGCGAATTCGCCGACCTGGCCAGCTGGCGCGCCAACTTCCAGCAGCGCCCGCCGACCCTGGTGATACGCGTGCTGCGCAACAATGGCCAGCAGCAGGGCCAGCTCGTGATGCGCTGATCGCCCTGCCGTAACACCCCCTATACCCCGGCAATGCTATTGCTGTCAGTCCAGGTCGGCACCGCCGACTCCCGTTCCCCCATCGCAACAGGAGTGATTCGATGAGCCCCACCAATACCGAGAACCTGAAGGAACACCTGGGTGAAGCCGGTTCCCATCTGAAGCAGGCCGCGTCGGCCGCCGGCGGTGCGATCAAGGGTGCAACCGGCGCAGCCGGCGACGAACTGCGCATCGGCAAGGCCAACGTCAAGGCTGAACTGTCCGACAGCGCGCTGTCCGGCCTGGCCGCCGCCGAGTTTGGTGGTGCAGCCGCCAAGGAACAGGTCGACGCACTGATGGACAAGGGCAAGGACCTGATCGACAGCGCCGCTGAGCTGATCCGTGAACGTCCGCTGGCCTCGTTCGGTGTCGCCTTCGCTGCCGGCTGGATCATCGCCAAGCTGGCCCGCGGCAGCAGCGACAAGTAAGCCGCGGCGTGAGCGAAGACAACGCGCAAGCGCCTGATCCGGCGGCTACCCCGCCGCTGGATGAGAGCATCCGCCAGGTCGGCGCGGCCGGTCGTGCCGCTGCCGATTCTGCCAAGCACACGCTGCGCTCGCTGCGCCGGTTGGCCTCGGTCGACTTCGCGCTGGCGCGTAGTGCATTCGGTCGCGCGCTGGCCTGGGCCGGCGTGGCGATCGTGTTCGGTGCCTCGGCCTGGCTGCTGATGGCCGCCACCCTCATCGCCCTGCTGCAGAGCTGGGGCCTGAGCTGGCTGCAGGCGCTGCTGATCACCTCGCTGCTGAGCCTGGCCGTCACCGGTTATGCGATCTGGCGGGTGTCCTACTTCTTCCACCACACCGGCATGCACGCTACCCGGCGCCAGCTGTCACGCCTGGGCCTGTTCGACGAACCCAGCGAAGACGATCCCGATGCCGAGGTACAGCTGCCCGAGGGCAAGCCATGAAGTTCGGCGCGCTGCAACGGCGGGTGAAACGCTGCGAACAGGTGGTGACCGTGCGCCTGGGCGAAACCCAGGACCACTGGTCCACGCTCAGCGACGTCTGGCGAAAGGGCTGGTCGCCGCTGCGCATCGTGGTGGTCGGCCTGGCCGGTGGCTTCATCGCCGGCAAGCTGGAAGTGCCGGGCAAGGTCAACGGTGCCCGCTGGCTGCAGATGGTGGGTTCGGTCTCGAACCTGTTCGCCAGTGCACAGGCGGCGTTCGCCACGGCGATGGCGGCGCAGGCCGCAGCCACTGCCGACGACGCGGCTGAGGAAGCCGACGAAGCCAGCGAACAGGTACAGGCGGCGGCCTCCGCTGCCGAGCCACGGCCGGCACCAGCTCCACGCTCCGTGCCGGAGCCAGAGCCGGACCCGCGCGGACCGCATCCGGCCGAAGCGGCCACCGAGCTGTCCGAACGTTGATCCATGGAATCCGCCGCGCTGATCGCGGCCGGCGGATAATGCGCTCCCCTTCCCGGTTGGTGCGTCGATGAGCGAGTCCCTCCTGTCCCCGTCACCGGCCGGCCCCGAACAGCCCGACGCCCCGTTGCCGCCACCGTCGCGTCCGCGCGGACCGATGTCGCTGGTGGTGCTGGCGACCCTGGCGGTGGGCTACACGCTGTGGGCGGCACAGGACATCATCCTGCCAGTGCTGCTGGCGATGTTCTTCGCACTGGTCGGCAATCCGATCCTGCGCCTGCTGCAGAAGCTGTGGATTCCGCGTGCGCTGGGCGCTCTACTGATCCTCGGCGCGGGCCTGGGCGTGACCGGTTCGCTGGCGGTGCAGTTGATCGGCCCGGCAATGGAATGGGCACAGGAAGCACCGCAGCAGCTGCGCAAGATCGCCCGCCAGGTGCAGGACCTGACCAAGCCGGTGCAGCAGGCCAACCAGGCCGCGGAGAACTTTGCCCGCGTGGCCGGTGGCGACAGCAACCGCAAGGTGCAGGTGATCCGCGCCCAGCTCGATGACCCGTACCGCATGTTGACCCGTGCGCCGCGGCTGGCCGCCTCGGTGCTGGCGGTGGTGCTGCTGACCCTGTTCTTCATGATCTACGGGCAGAGCCTGCAACGCGCGGCGATCGCCTTGTTCCCGAACCGTCAGCAGCAGCGCTTCACCAGTGACATCCTGCGTTCGATCGAGCGCGAGGTGTCGCGCTATGTGCTGACCATCAGCGTGATCAACACCCTGGTCGGGCTGGTGTTCGCCGGCGTGCTGATGCTGCTCGGCATCGGCCTGCAGGAAGCGTTGCTGTGGGGCACGGTGGCCGCACTGCTGAATTTCGCTCCGTATGTGGGTCCGTTGATCGGCGTGGCGCTGATGCTGCTGATGGGCTTCGTGGAATTCCGCGACCCGCTGCAGGCCCTGCTGCCGGCCGCCGCCTACCTGGGCCTGCACACCCTGGAAGGGCAGATGGTGACCCCGATCGTGCTGGGCCGTCGCATGAAACTGTCGCCACTGGTGCTGATCCTTGCGCTGATGGTGTTCGGCTGGGCCTGGGGCATGATCGGGCTGCTGCTGGCGGTGCCGCTGCTGGTCTGCATCAAGCTGGTGCTGGCGCGGTTGGACGGGATGCAGGGCTGGGCGCGTCTGCTGGAATGAAAGCCCGCGCGGGCAGGGGTAGAATGGCGGGGTGAATTTCCCCGTCCAAGCCATCACCCTCGACCTTGACGACACGCTGTGGCCGTTCGCTCCGATCGGCGCCCGCATCGACCTGGTCCTGCACGAGTGGATGCGTGAGCACAGCCCCGCCACGGCCGAGATGTATCCGGTGGCGGCGATGCGCGAACTGCGCGAGCGCCTGTACCACGCCCATCCGCACCTCCATCACGACCTGAGCGCACTGCGCCGGCTGACCCTGCACGAAGCGCTGCACACCAGTGGTGCCAGCCTGGATCTGCTGGAGCCGGCGTATGACGTGTTCTTCGCCGCGCGCAACCAGGTCGAGTGCTACCCCGATGCGATCGACGCACTGGCGCGGATTGCCGCGAGGGTGCCGGTGGCGGCGCTGAGCAACGGCAATGCCGATCTGGAGCGGATCGGCCTGGCCCATCATTTCGCCTTCCAGCTGGGCGCGCGCGAACACGGCGCGGCCAAGCCGGAGGCGAGCATCTTCCACGCCGCCTGCGCCCGCCTGGGTGTTGCGCCGGCGCAGGTACTGCACGTCGGCGACCACGCCGAAATGGACGTGGCCGGGGCGATCGCCGCCGGCCTTCGCGGCTGCTGGATCAACCGCGAAGCAGCCACCTGGACCCATCCGCAGCTGCAGCCGGACCTGCAGTTCGACACCCTCACCGGCCTGGCCGACTGGTTGGATGCCAACCTCGACGCTGCCGCACCCCGGAGTACCTGACGCATGAGCGAGATCACTGGTTTCACTGCCGACACCGCCGCAGCACTGCCGCTGTACGTGCTGGACCGCGAGCAGTTCGCGTCCTGGAAGGACGGCCAGCCGGCCGCCACCCAGGCATGGCTGGCGTCGCAGGGCTTCACCGCCGGTGCCTTCACCACGGTATTGCTGCCCGGCGCCGATGGCCTGGCCGGTGCGGTGATCGGCGTGGGTGATCGCGCCGATGCCTACAGCTACTCGCATGCCCCGCACGCGCTGCCGGAAGGCAGCGTGTGGCAGCTGGCCAGCGAACTGCCGGCCGCCGAACAGGCGCTGCTGCAGCTGGGCTGGGGCCTGGGCAGCTACCGCTTCGATCGCTACCGCAAGCGCCACCGTGCACCGGCACGCCTGGTGGCTGAGCCGACCGGCGAAGTGGCCGACCTGATCGCCGCCAGCCTGCGCGTGCGCGACTGGGTCAACACCCCGACCGAAGACATGGGTCCGCAGCAGCTGGAAGACGCCGCGCGCGCGCTGGCCGATGCGCACGGTGCGCAGGTCGAGGCGATCACCGGCGATGAACTGCTGAAGCAGAACTTCCCGGCCATCCATGCCGTCGGCCGCGCCTCGCACCGCGCACCGCGCCTGGTCGTGCTGCGCTGGGGCAAGGACACCGATCCGGCACTGGTGCTGGTCGGCAAGGGCGTGTGCTTCGATACCGGCGGCCTGGACATCAAACCGGCCGACGGCATGCGCAACATGAAGAAGGACATGGGCGGTGCCGCGCATGCACTGGCCCTGGCAGGCCTGGTGATGGCGCGCGGCCTGCCGGTGCGCCTGACCCTGCTGGTGCCGGCGGTGGAAAACGCGATCGGCCCCGATGCCTTCCGCCCGGGCGAAGTGATCGCCACCCGCAAGGGCCTGAGCGTGGAGATCGACAACACCGACGCCGAAGGCCGCGTGATCCTGTGCGATGCGCTGACCTTCGCCAGCGAGCAGAAACCGGACCTGGTGCTGGACTTCGCCACCCTTACCGGCGCTGCGCGCATCGCGCTGGGCCCGGACCTGCCGGCGCTCTTCAGCAACGACGACAGCGTGGCCCAGCAGTGGCTGCAGGCCGGCGACGCGACCCGCGACCCGGTCTGGCGCATGCCGCTGTGGCGCCCCTACCTGCGTTACCTGAGCAGCGGCATCGCCGACCTGGCCAACGCCGGCTCGCGCATGGCCGGCTCGGTCACCGCCGCGCTGTACCTGGAACGCTTCCTGGAAGACGGCCAGCGCTGGGCGCATCTGGACGTGTATGCCTGGAACGACGGCGAACGCCCGGGCCGGCCGGCTGGCGGTGAAGCACTGGCGCTGCGTTCGGCGTGGGCGATGCTGAAGCAGCGCTACAGCTGATCGGGTGGGTGCCGACCTTGGTCGGCACGCCGTCCCCGGCAAACTTGACGAAAAATTGAATACCGGGCCTGGAAGGGTTCTGCGAGGATGTGTGGGTCGACCACCCACACGCTCCGTGAAGGCAGGACTCCGACCATGTCGCTCTTCCGCTATACCCGCGCCGGCCAGACACCGGGCGCGCCGCGCAGGCATTCCCCACTGCTCTGGATCGCACTGATCGCACTCATTCTGGGTGCGGTGGCGCTGGCCTTCGCCTGGTTGGCCGGCTGGATTGGCGGCCGCCTGACCGCGCAGCGCTTCACCGACACCATCGAGGCCACCGGCCCGGCCCATCCGGGCTTCCGCCGTGCGCACAGCAAGGGCGTGTGTGTAAGCGGTTGGTTCGAACCCAGTGCGCAGGCCCCCACCCTGTCCAGCGCCCGCGTGTTCTCGCAGCGCCGCGTGCCGGTGATGGGTCGCCTGTCGATCGGCGGCGGCGACCCCTACGGCGCCGACAACACCGCACGCGTACGCAGCCTCGCGGTACAGATGGTCAGCGATGATGGCCAGGAATGGCGCATGGCGATGAACAGCTTCCCGTTCTTCGCCGTGCCCAACGCCGAGGCGTTCTACGCGCAGACGCGCGCCTCCATCCCGGACCCGACCACCGGCAAGCCAGACCCGCAGAAAATGGCCGCGGTGCTGGCGAAATACCCCAGTGCACAAGCGTTCCAGCAGTGGGCCAAGACCGCGCCGTGGACCAGCAGCTGGGCTGACACCACCTTCAACAGCGTCAACAGCTTCTGGTTCACCAACGCGCAGGGCCAGAAGCGCGCGGTGCGCTGGCGCTGGCAGCCGCAGGCGCCGGTGGTCGAGATGGATGCGGAAACGCGCAAGAACGCCAGCGTCGACTTCCTCAGCCAGGAACTGCAGCAGCGCCTGGCCAGCGGCCCGGTGCGCTGGAACCTGGTCGTGACCACCGCCGAGCCCGGCGATGCCATCGATGATCCGTCGGTGCCGTGGCCCGAGTCGCGTGATCAGGTGGTGGCCGGCGTACTCAGCCTGGACCGCATGCAGTCGCAGGAACAGGGCGCGTGCGGCCAGATCAACTTCGATCCGCTGATCCTGCCCAGTGGCGTGCGTGGCAGTGACGATCCGATCCTGGCGGCCCGCTCCGCCGTGTACTCGCAGTCCTTCAACCGCCGCGAACGCGAGCGCGCCACCGGCAACGTCGAGCAACCGAAGGAGGCCGCACGATGAGCACCGGCAACGGCCACTTCAACCTGCTCGCGCGCGTGCTGCACTGGTCCATGGCACTGATGATCATCGCCATGCTGTTCATCGGCGTGACCATGGTCGCCTCGCTGCACCTGCGGCCGATGCTGATCGACCTGCACCGCCCGCTGGGCATCGCCATCGGCGTACTGGTGCTGCTACGCCTGTACAACCGGCTGCGCCATCGCCCGCCACCGCTGCCGGCGGATCTGCCGGTATGGCAGGTGATGGCGGCCAAAGCCTCGCACTGGATGCTGTATGCACTGATGCTGGCAATGCCACTGATCGGCTGGGCGATGCTGTCGGCCGGCGGTTATCCGATCGTGCTGTGGGGCGGCCTGCACCTGCCGCCGATCGTGCCGCACACCCCGGCGCTGTATGCCGCGTTGCGTAACGCGCACAGCCTGCTGGCCTACGTGTTGTTCGCCACGGTGCTGATGCATGTGGGTGCGGCGCTGTTCCACCTGTGGGTGCGGCGCGATGGCGTGTTCCAGGCGATGGCGCGCGGGAAGGATTGATCGGGTTCGCCGGGAGTTCCCGGCGGATCGTTTCCGCGACCGCGGGGGGTGTCACTTTTCTTTTCGCGCGAAAAGAAAAGTAACCAAAAGAAACGCGCCGCCAGAGCGCGAGCCGGTGCTGCGCACCGGTGCCCCGTGCTTCTCGGTGAATCAGGGGACGGCGCCGAACTCGCTGCGCTCAAGCAGCGGCGCCTCTTCGCCCCTGATTCCCCTGCGATGCTCGGCTCGCTCAAGGCGGACCCAAGGTCAAATGCCACAGCTGCACCCAGTAGATCCACGCCATGCGTGGATGCCGTTGCCGTTGCCGTTGCCGTTGACCTTGACCTTGACCTTCCAGTCCGCCTTCAAGCGAGCCGAGCACCGCAGGTCCGGCGAGGGCGAAGAGGTGCGGGTGTCTGAGCGCAGCGAGTTCCCGCGCCGTCCCTCGACGGACCGAGGAGCGCAGGGCACCGGCGTGCGCAGCACGCCGGCTCGCGGCCGGCGGAGCGTTTCTTTGGTTACTTTCTTTGCGCGCAAAGAAAGTGACACCTCTCCGCAGGCGCGGAAATGATCCGCTACAACCACCCCTTCTGCCGCGCCAGCCGGTACGCCTCGATCCGATTGGCCACGCCCAGCTTGCCGATGCACTCGGACAGGTAGTTGCGCACCGTACCGTGCGACAACCCCAGCTGCTCGGCGATCTCGCTGGCGGTGCGGCCCTCGCCCGCCAGCCGCAGCACGCGGCGTTCGCGGTCGGTCAGCGGGTCGGCCTGCGACCACGCATCCAGTGCCAGCTGCGGGTCGATCGCGCGGATGCCCTGCTTCACCTTGCGCAGGGCATCGGCCAGGTTCTCGGCCGGTGCGTCCTTCAGCAGGTAGCCCAGCACGCCAGCTTCCAGCGCGCGGCGCAGGAAACCGGCACGGGCGAAGGTGGTCACGATCACCACCTTGATCGGCAGTTCGTGGCGGGCGATGCGTTGCGCCAGCTCCAGCCCGCTCAGGCCCGGCATCTCGATGTCGGTGACCAGGATGTCCGGCTGCAGCTGCTGCAGCATCCGCCAGGCGGCCTCGCCATCGGCAGCACTGCCCAGCACTTCGATGTCCGGCTCCAGGCCCAGCAGCGCCGACAGTGCGCCGCGCACCATGGCCTGGTCTTCGGCCAGCAGGATGCGGATCATGCGACACCGTCCTGCGCCAACGACGTGGGCGACAGCGGCGTGGTCGCGACCATCAACGGCACGCGTACCGTCAGCACGGTGCCCGCCCCGCGCGGCGACTGCAGCGTCAACTGGCCACCCAGTGCTGCGGCCCGCTCACGCATGCCACTCAACCCATTGCCCTCGGCCTGCACGCCGCCACGGCCGTCATCGCGTATCTGCATCGCCAACTGTCGTTCCTCAAGCATGAAATCCACCTGCACCCGGGTCGCCTGCGCATGGCGCACGATGTTGGTCGCCGCCTCGCGCAGCACCAACGCCAGCCCGCGCTCCACCTCCACCGGCATCGCAGGTGGCGTCGTGTACTGCAGATGCACCTGCTGGCATTCCAGCAGCAGGCGCGCCGATGCCAGCTCGCCAGCAAGGTCGCTGGCGCGGATGCCGGTCACTGCACTGCGCACCTGTGCCAGCGCTTCGCGTGCAATGTCCTCGGCCTCGCCGATCTCCTGCCGTGCACGCGCGTCATCGCGATCGTAGAGCTTGCGTGCCAGCTCCAGCTTCAGCGTGATCAGCGACAGCGTGTGCCCCAGCAGGTCGTGCAGGTCGCGGCCGATACGCTCGCGCTCGGCGGTGGTGGCCAGTCGCCGCACCTCGTCCTGGGACAGCTGCAGGGCAACGTCGCGCTGCTGGCTCAGGGCCTCCACGTTCACCACCAGCCCGACGATGAACGACACCGCCGGCATCCACACCATGGCCTGCCACGGATAGCCGAAGTACAGCGCGGTGCCGCAGAACAGCAGGTTCAGCGCGGTCAGCTGCAGCAGGTACGCCCACCAGCTGCTGCGCCCGCTCATGCGGATCATCACGCAGCCGAACACGAAGTAGCTCAGTCCCGAGGGGTACCAGGGCAGCAGTACCAGCGCCAGCACGATCATGCCCAGCGCATAGCGCCACCCATGGTGCCTTGGCGACAGCATCACCCTGGCATAGAGCAGCAGGAACAACGGATAGCTGAGCAGGGTCAGCAGCAGCCAGCGCAGCGTGAAGCCATTGCCCAGCACCGGGGTGAGGAAGATCCATACCGACCACAGCAGGTGGATCGCTCCGCTCCAGGGCGACTTGCCACGTCGCAGCAGCTCGGCCACCGCCGAATCCGGTGCGGGGCGCAGCAGGGACGCAAGCCAGCTCGACGACACGGGAGAATCCAGGCGAGGACGATCGCTGCCGATCATGCCAGTTCAGCCGATCCGGCGCAGGCGACGGCGTGCCAGCAGCAGCGCGACCACCGTGACCGCCAGCAGCACCAGCAGATGGCCGGCCACGCTGCCCACCGACGGCAGCCCGACCACCGGCAGCGCCAGCTGCGCCAGATGCCAGGTCGGCCACAGTGGGGCCATCGTCGAGAACAGCGTGGGCAGCGCCGACAGCGGCAGCCACAGGCCCGACAGCAGGGCCAGCGGCAGGTAGACCAGATTGACCATCGCCGGTGCCGCGCTGGCACTGACATGGCTGCCGATCAGCAGGCCAATCGCCCCCAGCGGCAGCGCCGCCAGGCCCGCCACCGCCAGCAGCTGCACCATCTGAAACGCCTGCAGCTGCACGCCACCGAGCACGCGCGCGACGCCGATCAGCAGCAACGCCACCAGCAGCGCGAACATCACCGCCATCGCCAGCCGTGCCAGCAGCGGTGCCGCCGCCGGCATCGGCAGCGCGCGCTTGAGAGTCAGCAGGCCGCCTTCACGATCCAGCGCCAACTGCACGCCGAAGCCGAACAGGGCCGGGGCCATCGCGCCGAACACGCAGTAGGTGGCCAACAGGTACAACGGCGCATGACCGCGCCCCAGCAGCACGCCGAACAGCAGATAGAACAGCACCGGGAACAGCAACGAGGGCACCGCGAACGCCGGCGTGCGCCAGGCGCGGCGCAGTTCGGCCATCAGCTCGGCGCGGTACGGACGTAGTGCCTGTCGCCATGCAGGCAGCGGCAATCCGGTGGTACGGACAAGGGTGTTCATGCGGCCTCCCGGGTCATGTCGAGGAAGGCGTCGGCCAGCGCCGCGCCCTGTACTTCCAGTTCGCGCAGCTGCGCATCGGCGGCCAGCAGGCGCGCCACCACAGGCTCGGCCGGGCTCGCCAGCAGCTGCAGGTGCTCGCCGTCGCGCTGCACCTCCTGCACGCCCGGCCACTGCTGCACGTCCGCAATGGGCAACCCGCTGCGGCAGCGGATGCGGCGCGGCCGATCGGCCAGGCGCAGCTCGCTCAGCGGCGCGTCGGCCAGGACCCGGCCCTGCTCCAGCACCACCACCTGCTGCGCCAGCGCTTCGGCTTCCTCCAGGTAATGGGTGGTCAGCAGCACACCACAGCCTTCGGCCAACAGCTGCCGGATCGCCTGCCACATCGCCTGCCGCGCCTGGATGTCCAGGCCGGTGGTGGGCTCGTCCAGGAACAGCACGCGCGGGCGGCCACACAGCGCGATGGCGAATTGCACGGCGCGCTGCTGGCCACCTGACAGCTGGCCGTAGCGGCGGCGCGCGAGCGCCTGCAGGCCAGCACGCTGCAGCACCTCCTGCAACGGCATCGGGTCGGGATAGCAGGCGCTGGCCTGCGCCACCAGTTCGTCCACCTGCAGCATCGGCGGCAGGCTGGTGCTCTGCAGCATCACGCCCAGGCCGATACGGCTGGCGCGCTGCTGCGGGTCACCGCCAAGCAGCTCGACCTGTCCGGCGTCGGCGCGGCGCAGACCCAACAGCACGCTGATCGCGGTACTCTTGCCGGCACCGTTGCGGCCCAGCAGCGCCAGCACCTGGCCAGCGCGGACCTGCAGGTCGATGCCATGCAGGGCGGTATGGTCGCGGTAACGCACCTGCACCTGCTGCAGGCGGGCCAGCGACGGGGCGATCGGATCCATGGGCGGTACCGGTAGCGGGGACGTTGCCATCCTGTGCCGCCGTGGTCACATTTCGCAGTTGCCGCCGTCAGTGTCATCGGGTGACAGCTGTCACTGCCGTCATCGCTGTGCCTGCCTTCATGCTGTGCCGCACGCTCCACCGCCGGAACCGCCGCCGTCCGCTCTTCCGGCCACACCCGCCCGAACGTCTGTGATGGAACGAATGAACGCTTCTGCCGAGCTGTTGAAGGAACTCCGTATCGACCGCAAGTCCCCGCCGCCCGCCTCCGGAGGGAGTGGCAGTGGTGGTGGCCGCCGCTGGCTGTGGATCGCGATCATCGTGGTCGTGTTGCTGCTGGCCGCTGTCGCTTTCGCCCTATTCGGGCGTACGCCAGCGGTGGACGTGGAAACCGCGCCAGCGGTGGCCATCCAGCAGGGCAGCGCCAGCAGTTCGGTGCTCGACGCCAGCGGCTATGTAGTTGCGCGACGCATGGCCACGGTCTCGGCCAAAATCACCGGCAAGGTGCGCGAGGTGATGATCGAGGAAGGCATGCGCGTGGAGCAGGGCCAGATCATGGCCACGCTGGACCCGATCGATGCCGACGCGCAGCGCAGCCTGTATGCCTCGCAGCTGCAGGCCGCACGCAGCCAGGTGGCCGGGCTGGAAGCACAGCGGAAGCAGGCCGCCGCTGAAGCCAGCCGCCTGCAGGCACTGGTCGGCCAGCAGCTGGTGTCGCGCTCGCAGTACGACCAGGCCGTGGCCCAGCGCGACAGCCTGCGTGCACAGCTGGACACCGCGCAACGCAACGTCAAGGTCGCCAACGACCAGCTGGCCATCGCCGACCTGGGCGTGGACAACAACATCGTGCGCGCGCCGTTTTCCGGCGTGGTCACCGCCAAGGCTGCGCAGCCCGGCGAAATCGTTTCGCCGCTGTCGGCCGGCGGCGGCTTTACCCGCACCGGCATCGGCACCATCGTCGACATGGACTCGCTGGAGATCGAAGTCGAGGTCGGCGAAGCCTTCATCGGCCGCGTGCAGCCGAAGATGCCGGTGGAAGCCACGCTCAATGCCTACCCGGAATGGAAGATTCCCGGCGAGGTGATCGCCATCATCCCCACCGCCGACCGCGGCAAGGCCACGGTGAAAGTGCGCGTGGCGCTGAAGGTGAAAGACCCGCGCATCGTGCCGGAGATGGGCGTGCGCGTCAGCTTCCTGGAGCAGGCGCAGCCGCAGGCGGCCGCCAAGCCGCAGGGCGTGCGCGTGCCGGCGGGCGCCGTGGTGCAGCGCGAGAGCGCCTCGGTGGCCTTCGTGCTGGGTGATGAGAACCGCGTACAGCAGCGCACGGTCGAGGCCGGCCAGGCGATGGGCAAAGACCGCCAGATCCTCAAGGGCGTGAGCGCGGGTGAATCGGTGGTGGTCAGCCCGCCGGACACCCTGCGCGACGGCGCCAAGGTGCAACAGAAACAAGCGCAGTAACGGCCTGGCGCCCATGGGCGCCGCCGGCAACACCGCTCGACGCACGCCTGCGGCCACCGCAGGTGCGCTTCCCCGTTTCCCGCCTTCCGTGGAGAACCACCCATGTCGACCCTGGTTTCATTGCGCAACATCACCAAGACCTACCAGCGTGGCCCCGAGAAAGTGCAGGTGCTGCACGGCATCGACCTGGACATCGCCAGCGGCGACTTCGTTGCGCTGATGGGCCCGTCCGGCTCGGGCAAGACCACCCTGCTCAACCTGATCGGTGGTCTGGACAACCCCAGCGGCGGCGAGATCAGCATCGAAGGCGAGCGCATCGACCAGATGAGTGGCGGCCAGCTGTCGACCTGGCGCAGCCACCACGTCGGCTTCGTGTTCCAGTTCTACAACCTGATGCCGATGCTGACCGCGCAGAAGAACGTGGAACTGCCACTGCTGCTGACCCATCTCAATGCGACGCAGCGCAAGCGCAACGCCGAGATCGCGCTGACCCTGGTCGGCCTGGCCGACCGCCGCAGCCACCGCCCGAATGAACTGTCCGGCGGCCAGCAGCAGCGCGTGGCGATCGCGCGCGCAATCGTCTCCGACCCGACTTTCCTGATCTGCGACGAACCGACCGGCGACCTCGACCGCCAGTCTGCCGAGGAGATCCTCGGCCTGCTGCAGCAGCTCAACCGCGAGCACGGGAAGACCATCATCATGGTCACCCATGACCCGAAGGCCGCCGAGTACGCCACGCACACGGTACACCTGGACAAGGGTGAGCTGGCCGACGCGCCGCTGGCCCACTGACGGAGGCCACGGCGATGAAATATTTCTCGTTGGTGTGGGCGCAGCTGTTCCGCAGCCGCACCCGTACATTGCTGACCCTGCTTTCGGTGGTGGCCGCGTTCCTGCTGTTCGGCATGCTCGATTCGGTACGCGTGGCGTTCAATTCCGGCGGCAGCGTGGAGGGCGCCAATCGGCTGGTGGTGGCCTCACGACTGTCGATCACCCAATCGCTGCCGATCCGCCTGGAAGCACAGGTGCGGCAGGTGGCCGGCGTGCGCGACGTGGCCTACGGCATGTGGTTCGGCGGCATCTACCAGGACCCGAAGAACTTCTTCCCGAACTTCTCGGTGTCACCCAACTACTTCGACGTCTACCGTGAACTGCAGATCGATCCGGCGCAGCTGGAGGACTGGAAGCAGACCCGCACCGGTGCCATCGTCGGCGAGACCCTGGCCAAGCAGTTCGGCTGGAAGATCGGCGACACCATCCCGCTGCAGGCAACCATCTTCCCGCGTGGCGGCAGCAACGACTGGCCGCTGGAGCTGAAGGGCATCTACCGCTCCAAGGACCGTGCGCTGGCCGCCAACGAAGAACGCCAGCTGATGATGAACTGGAAGTACTTCGATGAATCCAACGACTACATCAAGAACCAGGTGAGCTGGTACACGGTGACGCTGGACAACCCGGACCAGTCCTCGCGGGTGGCGCAGGCGATCGACGCGATCTCGGCCAACTCCGACCACGAGACCAAGACCCAGACCGAATCGGCGTTCCAGCAGGCCTTCGTCAAGCAGTTCGCGGACATCGGCATGATCGTTACGTCGATCATGGGCGCGGTGTTCTTCACCCTGCTGCTGTTGACCGGCAACACCATGGCGCAGGCCGTGCGCGAGCGCGTGCCGGAGCTGGCCACGTTGAAGACGCTGGGCTTCAAGGACAGCACCGTGCTGACCCTGGTGATGGTGGAGTCGGTGCTGCTGATCGGCCTCGGCGGCCTGATCGGCATGGGCCTGGCTGCGCTGATCCTGCCGGTGATCGGGCCAAAGAGCATGGGCATGCTGCCGCCGCACGTGCCGACGCCGACCTGGCTGATGGGGCTGGGCCTGATCGTGGTGATCGGCATCATCGTCGGCCTGTTGCCGGCGCTGCGTGCCAAGCGCCTGAAGATCGTCGACGCACTGGCCGGCCGCTGAGGAGAACGCAGACATGTTCAAGAGCAAACTCAAGAAGTGGCTGGGCAACGGCGTGACGGTGCTGCTGCTGGTGATCGGCCTGGTGCTGTGGATCAGCCTGCCGTGGATCGGCGTGCTGGCCGTGGCCGTGCTGGTGGCACTGTGGCTGCTGCTGACCCGCGGTGGGCGACTGGCACTGGCCGCCACCCGCATCGGCGTGGCCAGCCTGCCGCAGCGCTGGGGCGCGTCCTCGGTGATCGTGGTCGGCATCGCTGGCGTGGTCGGCGTGCTGGTGGCGATGCTGGCGATGGGCGAAGGCTTCCAGGCCACGCTCAACAACACCGGCGATGACACCACTGCCATCGTGCTGCGCGGCGGCTCGCAGGCCGAAACCAACTCGGTCATCACCCGCGAACAGGTGCCGACGCTGTCCACTCTGCCCGGCATCACTCGCGATGCCGAAGGCCGGCCGCTGCTGTCGCCGGAGCTGTCGCAGGTGGTCAACCTGGTATCGAAGTCCGATGGCACCGACGTCAACGCGCAGTTCCGCGGCGTCGGCCCGCAGGCGTGGGCGGTGCATGACAAGGTCAAGATCGTCGAAGGCCGCACGTTCGCCACCGGCCTGCGCGAGATCGTGGTCGGCCAGGGCGCCAAGGGCCAGTTCCGCGATCTGGATGTGGGCAAGACGCTGACGCTGGGCAACCAGACCTGGACCGTGGTGGGTGTGTTCGCCACCGGCGATGCGCATGATTCGGAACTGTGGACCGACGCCGATACGCTGGCCACCACCTACCAGCGCAGTGCGTGGCAGTCGATCAGCGTGCGCACCGATGGCAAGGCCGGCTTCGAGCAGTTCAAGGCCGCCGTCGCCGCCGACCCGCGCCTGAAACTGGACGTGGAAACCACCCGCGTCTACTACAGCAAGCAGGGCGGCGGGCTGACCAAGCTGATCGACATCCTCGGCAAGGTGATCGGCACCATCATGGCGGTCGGTGCGGTGTTCGGCGCGCTCAACACCATGTACGCGGCGGTCGCCACGCGTGCGCGCGAGATCGCCACCATGCGCGCGATCGGCTTTCGCGGCCTGCCGGTGGTGACGGCGGTGATGCTGGAGACGATGCTGCTGGCACTGCTCGGCGGCCTGCTGGGGTGTGCGGTGGCATGGCTGCTGTTCAATGGCTACAGCGTGTCCACCATCGGCAGCAACTTCAGCGCAGTGGTGTTCAAGTTCCATGTGTCGCCGGAACTGCTGTGGACCGGCCTGAAATGGGCGCTGGGCATCGGCCTTGTCGGCGGCCTGTTCCCGGCGCTGCGCGCGGCGCGTTTGCCGATCACCACGGCGTTGCGCGAAACCTGAGCATCACGCAGCGATACAACGCGCATTGCGCAGGGGACGGAGCGAAGGCTCCGTCCCTTTTTTCTTGCGCGTCATCCGCGAATGGCGTGGATCTACCGAGGGCGATGCATCCAGGCCGGGTGATGAACCAGTACGTCCAGTAGATCCACGCCATGCGTGGATGGATGCCTGCACACACGCACTGCTACAGATTGCGGGAAATCCGCCGCTATCGATGCCTCTGCCCATCGCCAACGCAGCGCGCGTGACGCTGCGCACAGCGCATCTGTGGATTGTTGGTTGCGATTCATTTTCGCGCACATCCGTGGCGCAGAGACAAACAGTTACGAATGGAAACATTCTAGAATCGCGCCCCCCACGTTGGTTTGCAGCACCCCACGCGCCCATAGAACGGGCGCATGTTTTTCCTGAAACACGAGATTTCACGGATGTCCCTGAAAACCACTCCGCTGCGCAACGCGATCGTCATCGCGCTGGCCGCCAGCTGCACCACCCCCGCCTTCGCACAGAGCACCGGCGACGCCACCACCACTCTCGACCGCATCGAAATCACAGGCTCGCGCATCCGCCAGGCCAGTGTCGAGACCGCACAGCCGGTGATCGCGCTCAACCGCGCCGAGATCGAGAAGAAGGGCTACGTCAACGTCGCCGACATCCTGCAGGACATTCCCGCCGCAGGTTCGCCGAGCATGGGCCGCGCGTCTTCGCTGACCTCCTCGCGCGACTTCGGCGGCATGTACGTCAGCCTGCGCAACCTCGGCCCGGAACGCAGCCTGGTGCTGATCGACGGCCGCCGCATGGGCGTCAGCGCCGGCGGCTACTCCGACCTGGCCTCGATTCCGTCGGCCATCGTCGAGCGCGTGGAAGTGCTGACCGATGGCGCGTCCGCGCTGTACGGCTCGGACGCCATCGCCGGCGTGGTCAACATCATTACCCGCAAGAACTTCGACGGTGGCCAAGCCAGCGTCTATGTCGGCCAGTACGGCCAGGGTGACGGCCAGAAGCGCTCCTACAGCGCCACCTTCGGCAAGACCTTCGACCGCGGCTGGTTCACCGTGGGTGCTGAGCGCACCAAGGAAGACGAAGTGCTGGGCAAGGATCGCGAGTTCAGCCGCTATCCCAACGGCCCGCGCCACCCGACCGACAACCTGAACGGCAACACCCCGTGGGGCTACGTCACCGTCGGTGGCAAGAACCTGACCGTGGGCCCGGGTGGCGATCCGAGCCAGAAGGGCAACTTCCACGCGCCGGATCCGGCCGATGGTGCCAACAGCAAGACCAACATGAGCCTGCTGACCGGCCTGGAGCGCACCTCGGTGTTCGCCAACGGCGGCTTCTCGATCACCGACGACCTGCGCATCGTCGCCGACGCGCTGTACAGCAAGCGCGAATCGACCAAGCAGCTGGCCGGCTACCCGTACTCGGTCAGCGCCGCCCAGGCGCGCAACGGCAGCCGTGCCGCCCTGTCCAAGGACAGCACGTTCAACCTGTGGGACCAGGATGTGCTGTTCGCGCACCGCTCCGAGGAGCTGCCGCGCGGCACCGAGAACAATCTGGAGACCAAGCGCGCCAGCATCGGCCTGGAAGGCAGCTTCGAAACCGGTTCGCGGTACTGGGACTGGAACGTCAGCTACATGTACAACCGCAATGAAGGCGAGCGCATCGGTACCGGCAGCATGTACCAGCCGCACGTCAACCAGGCCGTCGGCCCGTCCTTCATGGATGGCAACGTGGCCCGCTGCGGCTCACCGGGTGCGGTGATCGCCGGCTGCGTGCCGTGGAACCCGGCTGCGCCGATGGGTTATACCGGCCCTGGCTCGCTGAGCAACCAGGACGTACAGGACTACCTGTTCGCCCGCTTTGTCGACAAGATGAAGAGCACCACCAAGGTCGCCAGCGCCAACATCTCCGGTTCGCTGTTCACCCTGCCGGCCGGCGACATCATGGGCGCGATGGGCTTCGAGCACCGCAGCGAAGAAGCCAGCTACACCCCGGACATGCGGGTGCAGAAGGGTGAGATTACCGGCACCAGCGGCCAGCCGACCCGTGGCGACTACTCGCTCAACGAGGTCTACCTGGAGCTGCAGGTGCCACTGCTGGCCGATCTGCCGTTCGCGCGCGAACTGTCGCTGGACGTGGCCGGTCGCTACTCGGATTACAACAACTTCGGCTCGACCACCAACAGCAAGTTCGGCCTGAAGTGGAAGCCGATCGACAGCCTGCTGGTCCGCGCAACCTATGGCACCGGCTTCCGTGCGCCCACCGTGGATGACCTGTACGGCGGTACCGTCAGCACCCGCGATTCGTTCACCGATCCGTGCGATACCTCGTTCGGTACCGCGGCCACCAGCCCGACCGTTGCTGCCCGTTGCCAGGCGCTGAAGGTGCCGGCCAACTTCCGCCAGCTCAACAGCGATGGCACCGTTGCCACCAAGCCGGGCCAGCAGTCGACCGTCGACTTCAACTCGGGTTCCAACGCGGCGCTGAAGCCGGAAACCGCCAAGACCTGGACCGTGGGCCTGGTGTACAGCCCGGACTTCGTGGCCGGCCTGGATGTCAGCCTGGACTGGTGGAAGATCCGCATCAACAACGCCATCGTCTCCGAGACCACCAACAGCATTCTCGAGCAGTGCTATGTGCAGGGTTCGGACGCCGCCTGTGGTCGCTTCACCCGTGGCAGCAACGGCCAAGTCAACAGCCTGGACCGCTCGCTGGTCAATGCCGGTTTCCGCGAAACCGCCGGCTATGACATCAACGTGCGTTACCGCCTGCCGGAAACCACGTTCGGCCAGTTCGCCGTCAACTGGAACACCACCTACACCGACTACCTGAAGCAGCGCAACGACAACGCCGCGACCACGCCGGTGGAGCAGCGCACCAGCTGGGGCGGCGACTTCCGCGTCCGCTCGACCTTCAACCTGGATTGGCAGTACGGCGACCTCGGCATCGGCTGGACCGCGCGCTACTACTCCAGCATGAAGGAGAAGTGCTCGTACATGGACGAGTGCAACCTGCCGGGCTTCAGTTCGTCGTACACCAGTGCATCGCCGACCAACAAGGTGGGCTCCAACACCTTCCACGACCTGCAGGTGCGCTACAGCCTGCCGTGGGACGGCACCGTGTCGCTGGGCGTGAACAACGTCTTCGACCACCAGGGTCCGATCATGTACAGCCAGCCGAACAGCAGCTTCACCTACTACGGTGGCTTCGACATCGGCCGCTTCATGTACATGAAGTACCAGCAGCGCTTCTAAGCCTGCAACCGCGTTCCCGTCACAGCCAACTCTCTCCTGGCTGTGGATGGAAGCAGAGCGGCGCCCCTCGGGGCGCCGCTCTTTTTTGTGCACACGTGTCAGCCGAGCAGGCGCGGCGCTAGCGCTTGGCGCGCATCGTGCGGATGTTGTCGCCGACAAACAGCACCAGGCCGGCCCAGATCGCGGCAAAGCCGATCGCCTTTGCGGTGTCGAACGCTTCGTGGAAGAAGAACACACCCAGCAGCAGCTGCAGGCTCGGCGCGATGTACTGCAGGATGCCGACCAGCGACAGCGGAATGCGCTTGACGCCGTAGGCGAAGCCGATCAGCGGCACGGCGGTGACTGCGCCGCCGAAGATCAGCAGCAGGTCGTTGCGCCAGCCCCAGCCATGGAAGAACGCGCCGCCATGGCCGTTCTCGGCCCAGATCGCGAAGGCCAGCGCCGGCAGGAACAGGTACATGCTTTCCACGCCCAGGCCGGCCACCGGGTCGACCGAAACCAGCTTGCGCAACAGGCCATACAGGCCGAACGAACAGGCCAGGCCCAGCGCGATCCACGGCGGTGTGCCGGCGTCGATGGTCAGCCAGGCCACGCCCACCGCCGCCATCGCCACCGCCACCCACTGCAGGCGGCGCAGGCGTTCCTTCAGCACCAGCACGCCCAGCAGCACGTTCACCAGCGGGTTGATGAAGTAGCCCAGGCTGGTCTCGATGACATGGCCGGCGTTGACCGCCCAGATGTACAGGCCCCAGTTGAAGGCGATGGTCAGGCTCGACACCAGCAGGATCGGCAGCGCGCGCGGCTGTGCGGCGATCTTCTGCCACCAGCCCAGGCGCGAGCTGATCAGCAGCCAGCCCAGCACCAGCACGGTGCTCCAGATGATGCGGTGGGCGATGATCTGGAACGAGGGCACCTCGTTGAGCAGGTGCCAGTACACCGGCACCAGGCCCCAGATCACGAAGGTGGACGCAGTGACCAGCAGGCCCCGGCGTTGTTCTTTCTCATCCATGCTCATTTCTTTCTCGTCCTTGCCATCGTCAGCACCACCACACCCAGAAGAATCACCACCATCGCCAGCAGGTCGCGCCAGCCGAAGCGTTCACCGTTGAGCAGTGCGCCCAGCAGCACCGCGATCACCGGATTGACGTACGCGTAGCTGCCCGCCAGCGCGGGGCGCACGTTCTGCAGCAGCCACACGTAGGCGGTGAACGCGACGATGGAGCCGAACACGCACAGGTAGGCCATCGCCAGCAGGCCACCGGTATCGGGCAGCGTGGTCGGGCGCTCGCCCACCGCCAGGCCGATCAGCACCAGCAGCACACCGCCGCAGAGCATCTGCCCGGCAGCGGTCATGAACGGGCCCGGCAGATCCAGCCCGCGTGCCCACACCGAACCGAAGGCCCAGCCGATCGGCGCGATCAGCAGCAGCACCAGCCCGGTCGGCGAGGCCGTCAGGCTGCTGCCGGCGTTGAGCCAGACCACGCCCAGGAAACCGATGGCGATGCCCAGCCACTCGCCACGGCTGGCGTGCTGGCCACGCAGCGCCGAGAACAGCGCCATCCACAGCGGCACCGAGGCCACCGCCGTGGCGGCCAGGCCCGAGGACACCTCACGCTCGGCCAGCACCACCATGCCGTTGCCCAGCACCAGCATGGTCACGCCCATGATGACCAGGTTGCGCCACTGCCGCAGGGTCGGGTTCGGCATCTTCCAGAACAGGCGCAAGGCCAGGAACATCAGGCCACCGGCAATGATGAACCGGCTGCCGGAGACCATCGTCAGCGGCAGTGCGCCGCCGTGCAGGGCCTTGGCGATGCCCAGGTAGGTCGAGCCCCAGACCACGTAGACCAGCAGCAGTGCCAGCGCGACAAGGCCACCCCGGGGGGCAGCCGCAGACGAAGAGGGGGGAGCCGACATGACACACCAGGGAGCCGGGGGAAGGCGGATTCTAGGACGTTTTGAGTATGGTCCGGGACCCCATACGGTGGCACGCTGTCATCCATCCATGCACCCTGCTCTGGTCTGCTACCCCGTGTTGACGGTCGATGCAGTACCAAGAGGGCTGCCCGGCCGCGCCGCCCCAAGGCCGGGCGCCGTTTTCCCTGCGCACGGACGCGCCGCATCGAGGATTCCCACCCAGATGAGCACCACGTCCCAACCTGCTGTCCCCGCGAACGACCGCGCCGCCCGGCGGCGGTCGATCTCCAACACCCTCAAAGGCTCCGCCGGCAACCTGGTGGAGTGGTACGACGTCTACGTGTACTCGGTGTTCGCCGTGTACTTCGAATCGCAGTTCTTCTCGCCCGACGACAAGAACTCCACGATGTACGTGTGGGCGATCTTCGCGGCGACCTTCCTGATGCGCCCGATCGGTGCCTGGTTCTTCGGCCGCTTCGCCGACCGCCATGGCCGCCGCCTGGCGCTGACCGTCTCGGTCACGCTGATGGCGCTGTGTTCGTTCCTGATCGCCATCACCCCCACCGCCGCCAGCATCGGCATCTGGGCCGCGGTCATCCTGCTGTTCGCGCGGCTGCTGCAGGGCTTCGCCACCGGTGGCGAGTACGGTGCCAGCGCCACCTACATGTCCGAGGCCGCCATTCCCGGCCGCCGCGGCTTCCTGTCCTCCTTCCACTACGTCACCCTGGTCGGCGGCCATGTGCTGGCCCAGCTGACCCTGCTGCTGATGCTGACCTTCTGGGGCAAGCCGGAAATCTCCGAGTGGGGCTGGCGCATCGCCTTCGGCATCGGCGGCATCGCCGCAGTGGTGGTGTTCTGGCTGCGCCGTGGCATGGACGAGTCGCTGTCGGAGTCGTCCATCGAGGCCGCACGCGAGGGCAAGGCACAGAAGTCCGGCTCGATGTACGAACTGTTCGTGCACCAGTGGCGGCCGCTGCTGCTGTGCTTCCTGATCACCGCTGGCGGCACCGTGGCCTTCTACACCTACTCGGTGAACGGCCCGAAGATGATCCAGAGCGCCTTCGCCGGCAACGACCCGATGACCGGCACCCTGATCAACCTGGGCGTGCTGGCGTTCCTGATGGTGCTGCAGCCGGTCGGTGGCTGGCTGTCGGACATCATCGGCCGCAAGACCCTGCTGGTGTTCTTCGGCGTCGGCGGCGTGCTGTACAGCTGGTACCTGATCACCCAGCTGCCGCACCAGCATGACGCCACCCTGGCCTTCCTGACCCTGGCCATGGCGTTCGTCATCCTCACCGGTTACACCTCCATCAACGCGGTGGTGAAGGCCGAGCTGTTCCCCACCCATGTGCGCGCACTGGGCGTGGGCCTGGGTTACGCGCTGGCCAACTCGCTGTTCGGCGGCACCGCCCCGCTGCTGTACCAGGGCGCGCTGAAGACCGGCCACGTCGACTGGTTCGCCATCTACGTGACCGCGACGATCGCGGTATCGTTGGTGGTCTATGTGTTCTTCCTCACCAACAAGGGCCCGAACTGGCTCGACGGCACCCGCAAGTAAGCGCGTTGCCCTGATCGCGGCCACCGGTGCACTGCCGGTGGCCGCTGCGTCTCCCGCCACGCCGTTGATGTGGATCGCGGCGACGCTGGCCACAGCCACGGCATTGGCCTGGCTGCTGCGCCGCCCGAGCGCACAGGCCGCGTGGCCGCGCATCGGATTCGGGATTGCCCTTCTGGTGTTCTGCGCCGCGCTGGCGCTGCAGCTGGCGGTGGACCTGGGCAGCGGCCACAGCTCGCTGCAACTGCGCCTGCATCGCGGCATCAATGCAGGGTCGCCGGTTGGACTGCGCACGATGGTGGCGTGCTATCTGGCAGCGCTCGCCGCCAGTGGCTGGGGCGCGTGGAAGCTGCTGCGCCGGCGCTGACGAATACCCGGGCGTGCCGGCCGCTGGCCGGCAACGCCACCTCTTTCGGTAGTGCCAGCCGCTGGTCGGCAACTCCACATTCTTTCGGTAGTGCCGGCCGCTGGCCGGCAACCTCATGAACCTCCGGAAAGAGCAGGGAGTTGCCGGCCAGCGGCCGGCAGTACCTCAACGGCGGGCCGCGTCGCTCTTGTCGCGCGCGCCGCGGAACTCCGATTCCTTTTCCCACGTCGGCCAACGGCGGCTGTTGGCCAGCTCGGCGCCCAGGTCGTAGACCAGCAGGGTGTCGGCGGCGTGGCCGCTCGGGTCCCAGCTCGGGGTCCACGCATCGCAGGCCTGGTGGTAGCAGTCGGCGAAGTACTTCTCGCGCAGCGCGCGGCCGGCTTCAATCCCACCGTCCAGCTTGTCCAGGCCCGGGCCGATGGTGATCGCCGGCACGCCCAAGCGGGCGAAGGCGAAGTGGTCGGCACGGTAGAAGAAGCCGGCTTCCAGGTTTGGGTCCGGGCTGTAGCTGCGGCCGCGGGCCTTGGCCACGCGCTCCAGGTCACCCTCCAGCGAGACCCGGCCCTTGCCCCATGAGGCGATGTCACGGGTCGGGCCATCCGGGCTGAACATCTCGATGTTCAGCACCGCGGCGGTCTTGTCCAACGGCGCCAGCGGGTGCGCGGCGTAGTAGCTGGCACCCAGCAGGCCCTTCTCTTCGGCGGTCAGGGCCACGAAGTACAGCGTGCGCTGCGGCTGCGGGCCGGCGGCGAACACGCGGCCCAGTTCCAGCACGGTGGCCACACCGGTGGCGTTGTCGATCGCACCGCGGCGGATGCGGTCACCCTTGGCGTCCGGCTGGCCGATACCAAAGGCATCCCAGTGCGCCGAGAAGATCACCGCCTCGTCGGCATGCTCGCCACCGGGCAGCTTGGCCACCACGTTGCGGGTCACCACCTGCTCGCGCTTCAGCGCGAAATCAACGCTCAGCTTCGCGTTATCCAGCGCCACCGGACGGAAGTCGGCGCGCATCGCCTTGCGCTTCTCGGCATCGAAGTCGAGGCCGGCGTCGGCGAAGATCGCCTCGGCCAGTTCGCGCTGCATCCAGCCACGCAGCGGCGTGTGCTGCGCCATCGCCTCGGCCTGGCCGCGCTCGATGTCGAACAGCGGCGAAGTGCCCGAGCTCTTCACCGTGGCCCAGCCATAGGCGGCCGGTGCGGTCTCGTGCACGATCAACACGCCCTCGGCGCCACGGCGCGCGGCTTCCTCGAACTTGTAGGTCCAGCGGCCGTAGTAGGTCACCGCCTTGCCGTCGAACGCGCCCGGCGCATCGGCTTCGAAATCGGCGTCATTGATCAGCACGACGGCGATCTTGCCGTGCAGGTCCACATCCTTGTAGTCGTTCCACTGGCGTTCCGGCGCGTCGATGCCGTAGCCGACGAACACCAGCGGCGCATCCTTGATCTGCACGCGCTTGCGCGGCTGCAGGCTCTGCAGGGTCACGTCCACGCCGTTGGCCAGCGCGCGCTTGCCCTGCTTCAGCGACAGGCTGGCCTTGGCCGCGCCCTCCAGCTGTGCGCGCACCAGCGGCACCGGCTGTACCCAGCTGCCATCCACGCCACCCGGCTGCAGGCCGTAGCTGCGGAACTGCTCGATCAGGTACTGCACCGTGCGCTCTTCGCCCTCGGTGGCGGGCGCGCGGCCCTCGAATTCATCCGACGCCAGCACATGCACGTGGCGCGATAGTGCCTGCGGATCGATACCACCACCCGGCAGGTCGTTGGCCGCATGGGCCAGGCCACCGACGAACAGGCAGGACGACAGCAGCAACACGCGCATCGGATTCACGGCAGTACCACGGCTAGCTTGGAAGTCACCAGAGTGTAACGTGGTCGTGACATCACGGCGCAGCCTGGGTCCACGTCATCCACGCATGACGTGGATCTACCTGCTGATGCGGTCCAGCCAGCAGGCCAGGCCCTGCGCGTTGAGTTCGATGTCCATCGCCAGAACAGCGGTCACCGCGGCATCGTCCAGCGCACAGCCATGCAGTTGTGCACGTTCCAGATACAGCGCCTGCAGTGCGGCCAGCAGGCAGCGGTGGCGGTCCGGTCGGCCATCGCACTGGCGGCCGATGGCGGCCATCGCATCGATCTGCTCGAACAGGTCGTCGGCCAGTCTCTCCACCTGTTCCACACGACCGTAGTGGGTCAGGTACATCGCCTGCGGGCGGTAGCCCAGCATGCGCCGGATCGAGGCCTTCATCGCCTCCGGATCGAACTGCACCGGCGATGAGGTGGGGAAGATGAAAGCGCCCTGCGCACTGTCCAGCTCGCGGTAGGAGATACCGAACGTATCGCCGGTGAACCAGCTGCGGCTGCGCGCATCCCACACGCAGTAGTGGTGCAGCGCGTGGCCCGGGGTATGTAGCAGCACCAGCTCGCGGCCGGCCAGGTCGATGCGGTGGCCGTCTTCGGCCACCACCACACGGTGCTCCGGAATCGCCTCGATATGGCCATAGCTGCGCGCGATCTCTTCGGCGCCATACACCGCCGTGGCACCCGCAATCAGGCGGGTCGGATCGATCATGTGCGGCGCACCGCGCGGGTGCAGCACCGCCTTCGCATTCGGCAACTGCTGCATCAGCAGGCCTGCACCGCCTGCATGATCCAGATGCACGTGGGTGAGCAGCAGCCAGTCCACCGCCTCCACGCCCAGGCCGGCCTCCGCCAGCGCCTGCAGCATCGCCGGCACCGACAGACCGGTGCCGCAGTCGACGAACGCAGCGCGGCCGTTTTCAACGATCAGATAGGCAGCGTCGAAATCCGGGCGCTGGAAACCGGTATCGATGGTGTGGATGCTGGGGTCGGCGGTCATCGGCACGCACCTGGCAGGATCGGGAACAGACCCCCATGGTAGGCGCGCAGGCGGCCCGGGTTCGATGCGGCTTTGGTCGGGTAGTGCCGGCCGCTGGCCGGCAACCTCGGGATAGCCAGGAGAATGCATGTGCCGGCCAGCGGCCCGCCCTCCCCGGCCGGCGGGGCGCCAGGCGACACGCCG
>NZ_JAWIRT010000012.1:63983-99868 GCF_036320045.1 Stenotrophomonas sp. SMYL20
GTCGGCGCCGGCCGCGGCGCCCCCCCCGGCCCCCCCCCCCCCCCCGGCGGGCCCCCCCCCGCCCCCGCCACTACCGATCAGCCGGAGCGCAATGCGAACCGCGGCCGCAGCAACAACGCCAGCACCAGCACCGCCAGGAACGCGCCGTAGGCGTACAGCACCGCCAGCACCTGCGGCCAGATCGGGCCGGCGCCGGGCTGCACCACGCCAATGCGGTAGCCCCACAGCATCGACACGATGCTCAGCGCGAATGCGAGCACCAGGGTGGTGGTATCGAACAGGCGCCGCCGCGCGGTGCGCGGCTGGCGCGGGAACAGCCAGTACAGGCTGCCCAGCAGCAGGAACCAGGGCAGGAACAGCAGCAGCGACAACCAGGCCATCGCAGACTCCATGTCATCGCGCCGGAGGCGCGCGGACATCATGCCATGACCTTCGTTCACGGGTAGTGCCGGCCGCTGGCCGGTATTTCCTATGCAAATGCCGTGGTAGTGCCGGCCGCTGGCCGGCATTTCCGGGAGCCTGGGGAACGTGCAGTTGCCGGCCCGCGGCCGGGCCTGCCCCATACGCGGCGCGCAGCACGGCCAGGGCAGCCAGCACTACATCCACTTCCGCTTCCAGCTTGAACAGCTCGCTCTGCAACTGGTCACCCTGCTCGGCCTGCTTGATCACGGCAATCAACTGCCCCGCATCGCGCGGCGAATCGAAGCCTTCGCTCTGGATCAGCAGGGTGCCGTCACCAGCGGTCAGCTTGAAGTAGAAGCGGCCATCCTTTTCGCGGTACTGCTTGAACAGCGGCGGTGCCACGCGGGCCACGCCGGCATCCTCGCTGGCGATATCACCCGCGCTGGACAGATCACGCAGGCCGACCGCATGGCGCAGCTCGTCCAGCAGCGGTGCCGCCAGCTGCTCGCGCAGCTGCTGGCCACGGCGCTTGAGCAGCGCCTCGATCTTCTCCGGCTCGGCCATCAGCGCGTTGTAGCGCTCGCGCAGCGGCGAGAGCTCGCTGTCGATGCGCTCGAACAGCTGCTGCTTGGCATCGCCCCAGCTGATGCCGGCGGCGAACGCCTTGGCGAATTCCGCGGTCTGTTCCGGGGTGGCGAACGCCTGGTACATCTGGAACAGCGCCGAGCCCTCGGTGTCCTTCGGCTCGCCGGGTGCGCGCGAGTCGGTCAGGATCGAGAACACCAGCTTCTTCAGCTCCTCGCGCGGCACGAACAGCGGAATGGTGTTGTGGTAGCTCTTGCTCATCTTGCGGCCATCCAGGCCCGCCAGCGTCGCCACCTGCTCGTCGATCACCACGTCCGGCAGCGGGAAGTACTCCTTGCCGTACACATGGTTGAAGCGCTGGGCGAAGTCGCGCGCCATCTCGATGTGCTGGATCTGGTCACGGCCCACCGGCACCTGGTTGGCCTTGAAGATCAGGATGTCGGCGGCCATCAGCACCGGGTACATGAACAGGCCGGCGCTGACGCCTGCGTCCTCGTCCACACCTTCCTCGCGGTTCTTGTCCACGGCCGCCTTGTAGGCATGCGCGCGGTTGAGGATGCCCTTGCTGGCGATGGCGGTCAGGAACCACATCAGCTCGGTGGTCTCGCGGATGTCGCTCTGGCGGTAGAACCACACGTGTTCCGGGTCCAGGCCGCAGGCCAGCCAGCTGGCCGCGATCTCCAGGGTCGCGCGCTGGGTGCGCTGCGGGTCCTGCGACTTGATCAGGCTGTGCAGGTCGGCCAGGAAGAAGAAGCTCTCGATCCCCGGCGCGCGGCTGGCCGCGATGGCCGGACGGATGGCGCCAACGTAGTTGCCCAGGTGGGGCGTGCCGGAGGGGGTGATGCCGGTAAGGACTCGGGTCGTCATGACTGCGTGGGGTAACCTTCGATGAACGGGGCCAGTTTACCTTGCACGCCACCAACCCCGTCAGGGCCTGCGGCGCGTTCATTCACGCAACCCCGCTGGAGACGCCCGATGAAACGCCTGCTGCCCCTGCTGCTGATCCTGCCCCTGGCCGGCTTCCGCCCGGCCCCGATGCCGCCGCCGGCGTACGAGGGCGGCCCCGTGCGCATGGCCCTGGTCGACCGCGACCGCGGCACCGAACTGCGCAGCTACCCGGCCGAAGGCCAGCGCTGGGTGGCCGGCGAACGCGGCCACCGCTACGCCGTGCGCCTGTACAACGACAGCCCGCGCCGGGTGCTGGTGGTGCTGTCGGTGGACGGCGTCAATGCCATCTCCGGCGAGGATGCCGATCCCTCACAGACCGGCTACGTGCTCAATCCCGGCCAGCGCGCCGACATCACCGGCTGGCGCAAGAGCCAGGATGAAGTGGCGCAGTTCGTGTTCAGCAGCCCCAGCGGCAGCTACGCCAGCCGCACCGGCCGCCCGGACAACATCGGCTTGGTGGGCGTGGCGGTGTTCGAGGAAGCGCGCCGCTGGCGTCCGCAACCGATCCTGCGCCGTGGCCTGCCGCTGCCAGCCCCGGCGGCGGAAGCGTCGGCCGATGCCAGCGCGAGCAGCAGCCGCATCGAGGGCTACGCCAACAAGTCGCAGGCGCCAGCGCTGGGCACCGGCCACGGTGCACGCGAGCAGTCTTCGGTGCGCGATACCGATTTCGAACGCGCCAGCCGCAGCCCCGCACAGGTACTGCAGCTGCGTTACGACAGCGCCCGCAACCTGCGCGCACGCGGCATCCTGGTGGATTCGCCGTCGCGCCTGCCGCGCGAACCACAGGCCTTCCCCAACCGCTACGTGCCGGACCCGCCGGCGCGCTGATCGTCCCGCCCAGACAACACAACGCCCGCAACCTCTCGGTGCGGGCGTTGTGCTGTGGGGGAAACCGAAGTGCTTACTTGTAGTCCGGGTAGTCCTTGCTCACGGCGTCCTGGAACTCACGCACTTCCTTCTCCGCGCGGTCCTTGGCCCAGCCATAACGTTCCTGCAGGCGACCGGCCAGATACTCGGCATTGCCTTCGGCCACATCGAAGTCGTCGTTGGTCAGATCGCCCCACTTGGCCTGGGCCTTGCCCTTCAGCTGCGACCACTTGCCGGAAATGATGTCTTTGTTCATTGCTGGGAGTCCTTGGTTGCAACGGCGTTCTTACCGTGGCTCCAGCTTCGCGCAGCGGCTGTTGAATACCGGTCAACCGGCAATGAAATAGATGCTCACCTGCTTGAATGGTTCACTCCGCTTCGACAGCACGCAGCGAAAAGCACGCGCAAAAAAAGGCCGGGGAAATCCTCGGCCTTTTCTCTTTCCGTTCCGTGCAGGGCTCAACGGCCCTTCGCGGTGTCCTCGACCTTCTCGCCCGCCTTCTGCACGTCCTTGCCGGCACCGGCAATGGTGTTGCAGCCGGCCAGCAGGGCCACCGAGAACATCGACAACAGCATCAGGGCAACTACGCGCTTCATGGGCTTCTCCTTGGGTTTGCCGCTACACCGCTTCATTCGCGGATGGGATTGTTTCGCTCGGCGGGAGAAGGCCAACGCCCACCACCGCCGCGTGAAGTGCAATCTGGCGGCAGTGGCGTGGAGCGGGCGTGAACGGATCACAGATCCGTTCAGGCGGCGCCGTCAGTCACGCATCAGGGTGGACTTGCCGAACAGGCTTTCGACCAGGTCCACGGCCAGTTCGGCGGTGGCATTCTGCTTGTCCAGCAAGGGGTTGAGCTCGACGATGTCCAGCGAACCCATGCGCCCGGTGTCGGCGATCATCTCCATCACCAGTTGCGCCTCGCGGTAGTTCACCCCGCCCGGCACAGTGGTGCCCACGCCCGGCGCGATGCTGGGGTCGAGGAAGTCCACATCGAAGCTGACATGCAGATGGGTGTTCTCGTCGATGCCTGCCAGCGCTGCTTCTACGGTGCGCTTCATGCCGTTCTCATCGATGTAGCGCATGTCATAGACATCCACCTTGTGGGTCTTGATCAGGCGCTTCTCGTCCGGGTCCACCGAACGGATGCCGATCTGGTGCATCTGCGCCGGGGTGATCGCCGGCACGGTGCCGCCGAGGCGGGTCAACGCATCCGGGCCGAGGCCGCACAGGCAGGCCACCGGCATGCCGTGGATGTTGCCCGACGGGGTCACGTCGCTGGTGTTGAAATCCGAATGGGCATCCAGCCACAGCACGCGCAGGGTCTTGCCCTGCTCGCGGCACCAGCGCGCCACGGCGGTGATCGAACCGATGCCCAGGCAGTGGTCGCCGCCGAGCATGATCGGCATGCGGCCAGCCTGCAGTTCGGCATAGCTGGCTTCCATCAGCGCATGGTTCCACGCCACCACTTCATCCAGGTGGCGGTAGCCTTCCACCGGCGCGGTCCACGGGTTGCGCGGGCCATCCAGGTTGCCCAGGTCGCGCACGTCCACGCCGCGTGCCTCCAGCGCCTCCGGCAGGCCCGCCACGCGCAGCGCTTCCGGGCCAAGCCGGGCACCACGATGGCCCGCACCGACATCGGTGGGAACGCCAATCAGGGATACGGAAATGGGATGGGCCATGGGTGCCTCCTGCGGTGGGGAAAAAGAAGCACAGTCTAGCCAGAGCTGTGTGACACCACTCGCGGCGGTGCAGCAGGGCATTGGCATGGCATGATGCCGCGCGGACCCAACCGCCCTTCATGGAAGATTGCGATGTCGCCCTTCATCAACACTGCCTGGCCGCGCTTTTTCATCGTGGCACTGCCCATCGCCCTTTTTGCGGTTCTGTTGAACAGCACGGTCGATGCGACGCCGAACGGTTGGTTGATCCAGATGGCGCTCCTGCTGGTGCCGTTCTCCATCCTGGTGTTCCTTGGGCTTGGCTGGCAGCGTCTGCGCAAGGCACACGCCGAATATCCAATCCTGAAGAGCGAACTGCACCGTATGCTGTCGGCGTTGATCGGCAACGTAAAAGTGGCCGCGCTGTGGTTCGGGCTGACCTTGGTCGGAACGTTCGCCCTGATGCTGACGTGGGTATTGCTGCGGAAGACGTGTGGTTGACGCGCGGCGGGTCGCGCTCAGAGAATCGCCGACGACCACGCTTCGGTGCGGAACAGGCGCTTCTTCAGCACGTCGATCCGCCATTGCCCTGCCACGCGCTTGAGCACGAACAGCCGTTCGTAACGTAGAGCGCGGGATTTCTGTGCATGGTCACGTACCAGCACTTCGGCCTTGGAGGCCGTCGGCTGACCGACGGCGGCCAGCAGATCCTCCGGCACGTGCACCGGCGGATTGCCCACCGACATGCCCGTGGAATACACCCGCTTCCGGTCGGTACACCAGGCCGCAAGGATGTTCGCGCGCTCCTGTTGGAATGCTGGACTACCGAGCAGGTCTCCACCGGCCTTGGCATCACGGTAACCACGCGTTTCCCACGCATGGCAGGCCAGCATATAGCCACGCACCACGGCTGCCGGTTCCCCTTCTGCGGCCGGTTCAGGCCACGCAAGCGGCGACGCCTCCTCCAACACCGGTGGCATCTGTGCGCCCGCTGCCTGCAGGCACTGCACCACAGCCGCATGCCCGCGCGCTTCGGCCAGCGACAGCGCATTGCGTCCTTCGAAATCCACGCGTGCGACATCAGCACCGCCAGCCAGCAACAGCTCGACCATCGGCAGATGACCGCCCTGCGCCGCCACCATCAGCGGTGTGCGATGCAGTTCCGGCGAGGCCACGTTCAGCGAGGCGCCGCGCGCGATCAGCAGGCGTCCGATGTCTGCGTCGTCGCGCTCGGCCGCCCATCCCAGTGCGGTAAAGCCCACGGCCGCACAGGCATGCTCGATGTTGGCACCGCGGTCCAGCAGCCGCGCCACCGCGTCAGCCTTTCCGGCGATCACCGCCGACAACAACGGCGTGCGTCCGGTGCCTTTGTGCCGCCACTCGATGTCCGCGCCGGCATCCAGCAGTGCGTCGATGCGGTCGAGATCCTGTTGTTCGGCCGCCTTGGCCAGGAGGTGGGACATGGGGGGCTTCCGTGGGGTTGGCACAGGCCCGGTAGCTTAGTGCCGTCGCAACGCCGGGGCCACTTTGTGCCGATGTGAAGCACCGATGCCGTTGGCCGCTTATGATGATCGGGTGGGTGAACTGTGCGGTCAGTTAAGTTGGCTTTACGCGTCGCTTCGCCCTGCGCGCAGGTGGCTGCGCGGCGATGGGCCATTTGCCCGCATGTTCCAGCGCTGCGCGATATGTCGCTTTTGCCATGCAAGTGCGCAGAACAAGCCAAACGCGATAATTCATTTTTCCTTTCAGATCGCCCGATGCCATCGAAACAAACGACTGGCAGGCGGTGATTTCACATGCGCATGATGAATCGCCACCTGCAAAGGTGGCCGGGACTTCCAAGCCCGTTTAATCGAAGCTGTATACGCTTGCCAGCCGGCGTCGTCCTTCCAGGTGCGGCGCCGGCTGGCAATCCGTTCGCCGATCGACGGCGGGCGGTGCGTGGGGGCCCTGTGCCCGCCGGCTCATCGATTTCCGGTCTTGGAAGCCACGCATCGCCCGCCACCCTCTTCGGGTGGCACCTCTGTTCCTGACGAGGATGCCCGCATGTCCAACGCCCATCACCCCTACCTGACCGCAACCCTGGGCGAGGCTGCCCTGCGCCTGCCGCCCGAACTGGTGCAGCCGTTGGAAGCGGCATTCGCCGCTGCGAACGAAGCGCCCGCGCCGATCAATCTGCCCGGCTGCCTGCAGCGCATCCAGGCGGGTGACGCCGCCGATGGACAGCCGTGGCCGGGACCGGCAGGCGCACCTGGCGACGCCGTGGCCGCCGCACGCAGGGATCGCGCTGCGGTTGGCCTGGTGTCGCTGCTGGAGCTGTATCACGCCGCTGAGCGCGTGCGCGTAGACGGGGAAGAGAAAGACGATATCGGCGATGGCACGCGCGAAGGGCTGATACTGGCCTGTCGGGGGCTGGCGGAGTATGTCGCGTTACAGGTGGGTGGGGCTCAATAATGCGGAACATTGAGATCCCAATTGCACAGGTTCACAACGTCACTGCCCCAGCTATCGAATCGAGCATACCCGCTGCTGGAATGAGCACACCTTATCCAAACCTGAAACCTGTTCTCGTTGAGCTGCGGCTGGACGAAGTGGATTCGCGCGGCGGTGCTGTTGCCGAGATGATCGCGTCCACCGCACGCCCCATGGCGCGTTCCATGAGTCCTGAACTCATGTGGTATAGCTTCGTCTTGAATGACAGAGCCATCACCCAAATCCGTCCCGGCACGCGGACAAACTGCACGATCTCATTCATCAATTACGAAGGTGCGAAGGAGGCGTTCCCCTGTGGCACATTGGCCGCCTTCGGAGACGGATCGTCGACAAGAGGCTTGATCCGCATCATCCGGTTTGATTGAACCTGTTCGCGCCAGACTTTCTGAGATCGCCGAGCTTGAGCGAAATGCCCTGATGCTTTACACAGCGCTGGCGTGCAATCGCACACCCAGGGCCCGGGTCACCTTCAGGATGGTCGCGAAATCCGGGCTGCGCTCGCCCGACAGTGCGCGATACAGACTCTCACGCGACAAGCCCGCCGCACGCGCAACCTTGCTCATGCCCTGAGCGCGAGCGATATCGCCGAGCGCCTTGGCGATAAATGCAGAATCACCGTCGCTTTCTTCGATGCAGGCGTCGAGATAAGCCGCCATCTCCTCCGGCGTCCGAAGATGCTCGGCCACATCAAATGATTTGAGTTCGACTTTTCTCTTGATGGCCATGATGGGACAGCTCCGGTACTTCAGTATTGAGTCATTTCGCCTACAGCCAGTTCGATGCTCACAGGGCACGCGCAATCTCCCTGGCCTTCTCGATATCGCGCTGCTGTGAACCCTTGTCGCCTCCAACCAGGAGAATCACCAACTGCCTGCCGCGCTGGGTGTAGTACACGCGGTAACCCGGTCCTGCATCGATACGCAATTCAGAAACGCCATCCGCCAGATAGCGGTGATCTCCGGGATGGCCTTCAGCGAGCCGACCGATACGGGCCAGGATGCGAGCGCGTGCGGTTACGTCCTTGAGAGCGTCAATCCATGTCGCGAACTGACGGGTACGCTGGATCTTCATGGAGGACTGTAGCCTACTGGCTACAGTCTTTCAACTATCGGGAATGCACACATGGAACTGTGCTCGGTCTCCCATCTGGCACTCCCTCCCTCGCAGCCGACGCCCCGTCTTTTCAAATTGGAAAGTGGAACCGGGTGCGTTTTCAGTAGCTCATTGTTCACGCGGACCCGATCCGCACTCACAAAATGCTGTGCTAGATTCAAGAGTGTGACATTGGCGCGCGAGATGCTTTCATGAATGCATGGGTCGAGAAATGCGCTTCTTCATCAAAACGCGGACTTCAGCGCCGCCTCTGGATCGCAGCGCGTCGTCGCCTCGCGATCGCTATTCCGGCGCTTGTGCTGGCAGCATGTTCGAGTGCCGCGCCGCCGACCCCATCAGATCATCCGAATCAAAGACAGTCCGTCGAATCAGGGAGTGAAACTGGTATGGAGCGATTCAAGAACGACATCGAGCGTTTGACCAAGGTGCGTTTTGATGATGTCGACGCATTGAATGAACAGCTCCACACACACCTGGGAGAACCGACTCGACAAGGCTTGAGGGACGAGCGGACCGCAGAACGCGGCATGCTGGGCGGACTTGAGATCCAGAACATCACGCTGAGAAGTCCTGCCGACGATCCTACGCACGCGACCTTGGTCTTTGAGGTCGCCCCACCGAGCATCGCGCTCGGGGAAATCATCTGGGAGGAATCCGCCATATATCCACCCCATCCGGATGCGCCTGATTCCCGCCCTTACTGGTCTGCTCAGGTGAACAGTGCCAAGGTTGTACTCGGGCTCTCCCTTGACCACGAGACGCTGACCTACGTATCGATCAGTCAGCGCTGATCCCTGTCATTGCGAAGGAGCCGCACCATGGAGCGTGCTGAAGAATTTGCACTGTCACAGCCGCAGGAGAGTGGCCGACCAGGGGCCACACATCGTCCGGCTTCGCCTTTGGTTGATCCTTCGCTGGTACCGCTTCTGACCAAATCCCCAACACTTCGAGCGGGTCTTGCACAGGCTGATCACGACAACCTGGGTGTCGAATGGGGGCCAGCCGGTGGCGGCACCTATCTTGTTCCCGGTGTGAAGATCGTCATTGACGAGAACGCCATCGGGCAAGGCTCCAGAATCGCACGTTCTCTTTCTCATGAAGTTGGGCATCATCTCTTCACCGAGCAACCAGATCGGGCGTCTAAGCAGTCCTTTGTGAACGCCTCGCTGCGAGGAGAAGCAGCTGCCACGCTCAGCAATGTCCAGGTCCAGCGTGAAATCACCGCAGCCGGAGGACCGAACATTGGCGTGTCGGGCACAGGCGATCGCCCCCAGCAGTATGGAGCCATTGCCGCGAAACTCGAGGCAGGGCAGATCAACCGTAACCAAGCACTAAGTCAGATCGCTGACGTGTTCAAGACGGAGGCTCCTTCTGTTGGTCCTCATGCGACATACGAGCTTTACTATGGCGCGCACTATGATCAGCACATAGCACCCACGCAGCGTCGACGTAGGCCCGAGCCAGAATTTGACGCCGAGCGCACTTCGGCTGCGGAAAGAGACGCCGTGGTCGCCGACGACTCACTCCCAGTGCAGCGAACAGCTTCCTCAGTAGCTGAACTCGGCAACGCTGACCGCTTTCTCTACATGCAGATAAGAGCGGGTGTGGAACGCCTGGACGCCGAGAGCGGGAAGCAGTGGGATGAGTCGAGCCAGCGCATGTCCGCGAGTCTGTTGGTACTCGCGAAGGAGCAAGGGCTTGCAAGAGTTGACCACGTTGTATTGAACAACCCGACAGAGTCCCTTGCACGTGGCGAGAAGGTATTCATCGTCGAGGGAGCGATGGACGATCCTGCCCAACGCCGTGGAACCATGAATACGATGGACGCGCTTCGCACATCTGAAGCAGAATCACTTCATCGCGCTGAGGCCTTGGCAGTAAATCTTGAACAGCCATCAGCGCAGCAGGTTCATGCGCAGGATGGGCCATCGTTCTCAAGGTAAGACTGCCGAGGCGCTGGGTGTGCCGCCTTTCGAACCACCCGGCAAGCGCCTGTAGCATTGCAAAGTGGCGCCGACACATGGGGGACCGCTTATCCGAATCGAACGGATGACCTGGTTGCCGTGGAACAACTGACGCTGTTGGCTGGAGCGAGGGCATCAGCCCCGTTTTCGCATGGGGACAAGATGCACACAATCGCAATCTTCCTGGTCAGCGTCTGCACCATTGTTCTTTCAGGCTGCGCGACTACCGCACTTCCGAAAGGGGTTGCCTCAGCTGGATATACTGAAGTTGTTTCCGTCCCTCTAGGCCCTCTTCGCTACTTCTACACGGCTTCCATGCTTCCTGGTCAGAACGCCGTAGGCACGACTTATCTCGTCCGCTGCGCGAACACCGAGCGGACGATCAACCTACAGATCGCGGATGGGCTTACGATTGACGCCGAAGAGGCTTGTGCACGTGTCGATGCGGCGGCTGCCTCATCCGAGTCATGGATACCGGCAGCATCGAATAGCTATCGGATCCTTCTTGTACAGGAAGGCACTTCTGCGGTAGCGCGGGCAAGGTCGCTTGGCCGCTTTGCCACGGGCAGGACGCTCGCGCTTGTGTCACCGGTCTACGGCGATCAACACCGGACCTTCGCAAATCTCGTTGATCTGGTTGCGCACGAGAGCGTTCATGCATTGGGCCATGCTACAAAGCATCCCCGAGCGCTGGACGAAAGAAGCGCCTACTACGCGGGCCTATGCGCGCAACTTCAGATCAACGGCTTCATCACGGAAGAAGGTTTGCCGGGGGCCCCTCTCGCGTCCGGCGATCAGGCCGTACGCTACTCCTCGCAGGAAGCCTATCGCGTGCGGCTGGAAATCTATCCGTTGCTGGCGGGCGGAGGCATCCGGCTTGGAACTCCACCCGGCAAGTTGATGCTGCATCGTTGTCAGCAGATCAGACGCGAGATGAATCGGCTTCGGTAGCCTCATTGGCCCCGTCCAGAACCTGAGCCCAAGGGTCGTTTCCCCGATCATCGCGAATGGGCCAGCGCGCCGCTCTGGCCTTTTTTACTGAAACCGCCATTTCCAACGCGTTTCGGCGCTTCTCATGTGGTGCCGCTTATCCGAATCGAACGGATGACCTACTGTTTACAAGACAGTTGCTCTACCAACTGAGCTAAAGCGGCATGGGTGGTGCACCGGCGGCAGCGCCTCGGTCCGGGGATTCTAGCGCAACCGTGTGCATTCCAGCGACCGGCTCTGTGCCGCCCCGCTGCGCTGCTGGGCCTGGGCCAGCTGCGTGCCCGCCGCCAGCTGCCCTTCCAGCCACCACTGGCCGGCGTCGCCGCTGGCGATCAGGCGCGGCTGGAAGCCAGCGGCCTGCACCGCCGCCATGCGGCGCTCGGCGCCTTCACGGTTGCGGTACTGGCCCAGCGCCACGGCGTTGATGTCCTCGCCCTGGCTGATGATGTAGTAGTCGCTCAGGCCGGCGGCGACGATACGCTTCACCGTGGCCTGGGCTTCTTCGCGGCTGGCGGCGGCCGACAGCATCACCCGGAAACGTGCGCTGCCGCTGGCAGCAGGCTGTTCGCGCAGGCGCACCTGACTGATGACGTTGCCGGCCTTGCCTTGCGCACTGGTCGCAGCAGCGCGATCGGCGAACGGGCCCAGCGCGACGCAGCGCGGCGGTTCGGCAGCCACGGGCGGGGTTACGGGCTTTTCCGGCGCCGGGGTCGGGGTCGGTGCAGGCGGTGTTGCCGGCTTGGCAGCGGCAGCAACCGGCGTAGCCTCAGCCGCCCGCGGCTTGGCAATCTCCGGCTTGGCCGGGGCGGCGGGCGCCGGCGTTACAGCCACGGCCGTCTTCTCCGCCGGTTCGCGCTCCATCAACGGCGCGGTCGGCGCGGCAGCCGTGGCTTCGGCGGCCGCAGCGGCATCCACGCCACCGGGCACCCACCGCAGCTCGGCTACGCCAGCCGGTTGCGGCGGCGGCGCGGGCGGTTGCGGTGCATCGCGCAGCAGCCACCAGCAGGCGACGCCAAGATTGAGGATGGCCAGTACGACGATCAGGGCACGGGTCAGCATGCGCGGATACTAGCCTGCGGGCTGGTGCACCGCCCAGCGGGCGAGGCCATCCAGCACCAGCGAGGGGTGGTAGTCGGCGCCGGGCAGCAACGGCATCAGCGCCGGTGCGCCGCCACCGTGCACCAGCAGCGACGGTGCCACGCCCAGCAGCGCATGCGCCTGCTGCGCGCTGCGTTCGATCAGCGCCACGGCGGCGCCATCGCAGCCGGAGGCCAGCGCATCGGCGGTGTCGTTGGCGAACTCGCTGTAGTCACCCCCGGTGGCCGGCAACTGCACGGCACGCGCGTGCAGCGCTTCGCGCATGGTGGTGGGCGATGCGGAAATGCGCCCGCCGTGATGCTGGCCATTGGCGTCGAGCAGATCAATCGTCAGTGCGGTGCCCACGCCGACCACCAGCACCGGGCGCTGCGCCTTGGCGGCGGCCAGCAGGGCCAGGAAGCGGTCGACGCCGAACTTTTCCGGTTTGGCATAGGCAATGCGCACGCCCGCGCATTCGGCGCTGGTGCGCACCACATGCACATGCTCGAAGCGGCGCTGCAGCTGGTCCAGCATGGCGCTGGTCAGCGACGGCGCGGCCACGCTGGCCACGAACGCGGTGGTGCCGCTGGGCAGGCTGTGCGGCGGCTGCCCGGCCATGCCTTCGGCGCCGTGCGCCCAGGCCTGCACGTCGCCGGCACGGTCCCCCTGCAACGGCGCGAACTTGAAGCGCGAGTTGCCCAGGTCGAACAACCAATCGCTCATGCCGCCCTCACGCTGACTTCGCCGGCGTGCAGCAGGCGTTCCTGGCCATCGATGCGCACGCGCAGCGCGCCGTCGTCAGCCAGGCCAAGTGCGGTGCCGTGCTGCCACTGTCCTTCCAGTTCCACGCGCACTTCGCGGCCGGCCAGCATGTCGAACGCGGCATAGCGCGGCAGGAACGGGGCCAGTCCTTCGCGATCGAATTCTTCCAGCGCCGGCAGCAGGCGCGTCAGCACGGCAGCAACGACCACGTTGCGGTCCACCGGCTTGCCGGCCAGCGTGTCCAGATCCACCCACGGCTGGGTGATCTGCTCGGCGAACGACGGTGGCATATGCGTGTTGATGCCGATGCCGATCACCGCGCGCGCCGGGCCGGCGTACTCGCCACCGCCTTCTGCGAGCAGGCCGACCAGCTTGCGCTTGCCATCGACGATCAGGTCGTTCGGCCACTTCAGCTGCGCCTGGGTGTAGCCCAGGTCGTGCAGCGCTTCGGCCACGGCGATACCGGCCACCAGGCTCAGCCCGGCCAGGCGGCCGAGGCCACCGGAGTACAGGCGCAGCACCGACAGGTAGATATGCGCGGCCAGCGGCGAGGCCCAGGCACGGCCGCGACGGCCACGGCCGCCGGTCTGGCGTTCGGCCAGCAGAACGTTCACCCCGCGCTGGGGCGCGCTGCAACGCAGCAATTCGGCGTTGGTCGAGTCCACCGTCCAGGCCACCTGCAGGTCGTGCAGCAGCGGCAGAACCCCGGCCGGCAGGCCGGCGCGGATCGCGTCCGGGTCCAGCAGATCGACCGGGCGGGTCAGGCCGTAGCCTTCGCCAGCGCGGCCCTCGACGTCCACACCGGCGGCCCTAAGTCCTTGAATACGCTTCCAAATGGCCGCCCGGGTCTGGCCCAGCTCACGGGCCAGGGCATCGCCGGACAGGCGACCGGCAGCGAGTTTGGCCAGCAATTGGCGATCGTCCACGGCAGCTTCCACGAAGTCAGGAAGGAATTATGCGGGAAAGCCGCCAGCGACGCCCGCCACGCTGGGTTTCGCGGGGGCTTCCAACGGCGCGCCGGGTTCGGGCTAGAATCGGGAACTCACCCTCCCTTAACGTGGATGTCGTCAATGCGCCGTTACGCCCATTGCCTGATCCTGCTGACGATGCCCTTCGCGGCGTCTGCGACGGCAGCGCTGGACGACAGCCGTGGGGCCTGCGTGTCCTCCAATGGCGATGCCGCCTCGCAGCGCGCGCCCACCGCCAGCGCATCGGCCGCCAGTACCAAGGCGGCGCCGGTACGCCCGGCAGCCAGCACCACCACCGGTGGCGGTGGCAGCGACGACGACATGCTGCCGCGCATCCGCGCGCCGAAGTGGCACAGCTACCTGCCGGGAATGTTCCGCTGATCAAGTCGTTGCTGCAGTGGCTGCGGCCTGCGCCGCGGCCGATCGACGATGCACTTTGGGATGACGCCTGCCGCCGCGCGGCGTGGCTGCACGGACTGGACGACGAACGCCGCACGCGCCTGCGTGTGCTGACCACGCGCTTCCTGCATGAGAAGACCATTACCCCGATTGGTGAGCTGCAGCTGCAGGCCGGCGATGGCGTGCTGCTGGCCGCGCTGTGCTGCCTGCCGCTGCTGGAATTCGGCGAGGTGGGACTGGAAGGCTGGTCGCAGCTGATCGTCTACCCGGATGCGTTCCGCGTGCACCGCAGCCACATGGATGCGGCCGGCGTGCTGCACGAGTGGGATGACGAACTGATTGGCGAATCGTGGGACAGCGGTCCGTTGATCCTGTCCTGGGCCGATGTGCAGGCCGACCTGGCGGCGCCGCACGAGGGCTACTGCGTGGCGGTGCACGAAATGGTGCACAAGCTGGATGCACTGGACGGTGCGATGGACGGCACGCCGCCGCTGCCGCGCGCATGGCAGCGCGAGTGGGCGGCCACGTTCCAGCAGGCTTACGATGCCTTCTGCGTGCGGGTGGATGCCGGCGAAGAGACGTTGATCGATCCGTATGCGGCCGAAGCGCCGGAAGAGTTCTTCGCGGTGACCAGCGAGTACCACTTCTCCGCGCCGGATCTGCTGCAGCAGGCGTTGCCGGAGGTGGCCGCGCAGCTGCGGCGGTTCTATGGCAAGCCGCCGGCGATCGAAACACGGTAGTGCCGGCCGCTGACCGGCAACCTGGCAATGCCACCGAAGATCATGGGGTTGCCGGCCAGCGGCCGGCACTACCACCGGAACGCCACGCGTTGTTGCGCCAGGCGATGGCCGGCGGACGGGAACGCGCGGATTACGGCCCCGGTGGCAGGCGCACTTCGAAACGGGCGCCGCCCAGTTCCTCGGAGCGGCCTACAGCCAGTTCACCGCGGTAGTCCTTGATCAGGTCCTGCACGATCGACAGGCCGATGCCGTGGCCCTGCACGCGCTCGTCGCCACGCACGCCACGCTGCAGCACCTTGCCGATGTCATCCGGGGCGATGCCCGGGCCATCGTCGTCCACCGCCAGCAGCAGGCCGGCGCGGCGCGCGTTCGGTGCCGGCAGCGGCTGCGCGGTCAGCAGCACGCGGCGGTTGGCCCACTTGAAGGCATTCTCCAGCAGGTTGCCCAGCAGTTCCTGCAGGTCACCCGGTTCGCCATGGAAGCGCGCGGCCGGGTCGATGTCGAACTCGCACAGCACGCCCTTCGAGGCGTAGACCTTTTCCAGGCCACGCACGATTTCCTCGGCGTTGGATTCGATCGGCAGCGGCGCGGAGAACAGCTTGTGGCCCGACGACGCAGCACGTGCCAGCTGATAGGAGACCAGGTTGTTCATGCGCTGCAGCTGCACGTCCAGCTCCTCGCGCAGCGCGCCATCGCCCGCGCCACTGTCCATCTGCGTGCGCAGCACCGCAATGGGCGTCTTCAGGCTGTGTGCCAGATCGGCCAGGGTGTTGCGCTGGCGCTCGAGATTTTCGCGCTCGCTTTCAATGAAGGCGTTGATGCTGTCGGTCAGCGGTTCCAGCTCGCGCGGGTGGCGCTCGCTCATGCGCGCGGTCTCGCCACGCTGCACCTTGGTCAGCTCGGTGATCACGCGGCGCAGCGGGCGCAGGCTCCACTGCAGAATGACGGTCTGCAGCAGCAGCAGGATCAGGCCGATACCGCCCAGGTAGAACCACACCCGGCCACGGAACACCCGCAGCTGCGCACCCAGCGCGCGCGAGTCTTCCATCACGTAGATGGTGTACGGGAATTCGGTGGCGGGATCGGCGTCGGCGTCCCACACCAGGCCCAGGCCATAGCGGTACACCGAGCCCTGGCTGCCGTCGATCTGGATCATCGGCAGCGGGCCTTCGAACACTTCCTGGCGCGGCGCCAGCAGGCCACCGCCGACGGTGGGCAGCATCGGGCCTTCGGCGGACATCGAATTGCCCTTGCCGTGCGGCATCACCACCTGCAGGTACAGGCCGCTGCCGGGTACGTCGAAGCGCGAATCCGGTGGCTGCTCGCGGATGTACAGCGAGCGGTCGCGGGTGAAGTCGATGCCGGCCGCATAGGCGGTGGCGTAGTTCTTCAGGCGCTCACGCAGGTTCGCCTTCGCCGTATCGGCGAAGGCGGCGTCGAGCGCGTAACCGGCCAGTGCCAGGAACGCGACCAGGCCCACGGACGCGGCGAGCATCTGGCGCGCCTGCAGTGAGCGCGGCCGCCAGCGTCGGAAGAACCACAGACGGCCGGACATCATGGTATCGCCAGGGTGAGCCGGCTCAGCCCTCGTTGCGCGGGATCGCGAAACGGTAGCCGCGACCGCGCACGGTCTCGATCGGCTTCAGTTCGCCATCCGGGTCCAGCTTCTTGCGCAGGCGGCCGATGAACACTTCCAGCACGTTCGAGTCGCGGTCGAAGTCCTGCTGGTAGATGTGCTCGGTGAGATCGGCCTTCGAGACCAGTTCACCGGCATGCATCATCAGGTACTCCAGCACCTTGTACTCGTAGCTGGTGAGGTCGACATTGCTGCCGGCCACGCTGACGGTCTGGGCGGCGAGATCCAGCGCAACCGGGCCGCATTCCAGCGTCGGCTTGCTCCAGCCAGCGGCGCGGCGCAGCAGCGCGTTGACGCGGGCCAGCAGTTCTTCGACGTGGAACGGCTTGACCAGGTAATCGTCGGCGCCCTGCTTCAGGCCCTCGACCTTGTCCTGCCAGCTCGAACGCGCGGTCAGGATCAGCACCGGGAACTTCTTGCCTTCGTCACGCAGGGCCTTGATCAGCTCCATGCCCGACATCTTGGGCAGGCCGAGGTCGATGATGCCGACATCGAACGGAACTTCGCGCCCCATGTAGAGGCCTTCCTCGCCGTCCTGCGCAGCATCGACGGCAAAGCCTTCGCGCTTGAGCCGGGCTGCCAGGGTCTCACGCAGCGGGGCTTCGTCTTCGACCAGAAGGATACGCATGAACTCTCCCTAGTGTCCTGGGTGTGGCCCGGAGGCCTGTGGGGTACGGGTTGATAGCGACGACTATCCCTGTTCAGGGGTTATCGCCGCGTAGTGATGACATATCCGACCGCGGCGTGCGCGGCTGTGAACGCGACGGGGCGGGGTCGTCCATGTAGCGGACCCGGCCCCGATCGTCCATGTACTTCACCCGGTTGATATCACGACCATCGAACGGCACGCGCTCGGCGCCGAGGATGTGGCCGCCGGTGGTGCGCTGCACGCGGCGCACGGCATCGGACAGCGACCGCTCGTCGCCACGGCCACCGCGCTCGCCCCGCTCCATCATCTCCGCCCGCCCCTGGTCGCCGCGCGGCGGCTGTTGCGCCAGCGCCGAAGACAGCGGCACAGCCGACAGGACCACGCAGGTGGCCAGGGCAATGCGGCGATGGAAGGGAGCGGAAGACATCGATGCGATCCTAGCCGAGCACGGCGATTCGTTCAAAAGTCGTAAATCCGGGGCCGGGTTCGAAACCCAGCGTTTTACAAATCTTTTGCAAATTCTTGGTTTACAGCGGTGAATCCGGTCTGAACTTTTCCGGCCCTGCGCCCGAGTTGTTCAGCTAAGTGAACATTCGGGACGAATCGCCGTCTCTTGTCAAGTCAGGAATGTGACTGCGGTCACGCTGCGGCGCGATCAGCTTCGCGGTCGGTGACCGCCAAGGCCTGTTCGATCAGGCTCCAGCCGGCGCCGGGGCGGTGTGCGCCCTCGCTCAGCACCTGGCGGAATGCGCGCCCGCCGGGTTGGCCGTGGAACAGGCCGAGCAGGTGGCGGGTGATGTGCTTCAGCGCCAGGCCTTCGCCCAGCCGCGCCTCGATGTAGGGGCGCATCGCGCGCAGCAGGTCGCCACGGGCCTGCAGCGGGGCGCCGGTATGCAGCGCCTCCAGTTGATGCAGCAGGTAGGGGTCGTGATAGGCCGCCCGGCCCAGCATCACGCCATCGACGTGCGCGGCCTGCGCCTGCACCGCCTCGAGGCTGGCCAGTCCACCGTTGATCACCACCGGCAGTGCCGGGCGCTCCTGCTTCAGGCGGTAGGCCCAGTCGTATTTGAGCGGGGGAACCTCGCGGTTCTCCTTCGGCGACAGGCCCTTCAGCCACGCGTTGCGCGCATGCACCACCACCATCGCCGCACCGGCGGCGACCTGGCGGTCGACGAAGGCGGCGAACACGTCGTAGTCGTTGTCCTCGTCCACGCCCAGGCGGCACTTCACCGTCACCGGGATATCAACCGCGTCGACCATCGCCGCGACGCATTCGGCCACCAGCGCCGGCTCGCGCATCAGGCAGGCGCCAAAACGCCCGGCCTGCACGCGGTCGGACGGGCAGCCGCAGTTGAGGTTGACCTCGTCATAGCCCCACTCGGCGGCGATGCGCGCGGCCTGCGCCAGCAGCATCGGATCACTGCCACCCAGCTGCAGCGCCAGCGGCTGTTCGCTGCGGTCGAAGCCGAGCAGGCGCTCGCGGTCGCCGTGGATGACCGCGTTGGCGTGCACCATTTCCGTGTACAGGCGCGCGCCCGGCGCCAGCACGCGATGGAACACGCGGCAATGGCGGTCCGTCCAGTCCATCATCGGGGCAACGGACAGGCGCAGGGAATCGGCGTAACGGGCGGTGGCGGACGTCATCGGGGCATTGATCGTGGAGACTGGCATTGCCAGTGAGATCAATAGTTTACACCGCGCGGCTGAATGCGCCCGGTCAGCCGCGCTGCGAGCGCCGGTTGGGCCCGGCTCCGGCTGGCGGCCGGGGCGGGCTGGGCGGTGGCGGCGGACGCTTCCTGCCCTCGGGGAGCTTGGGGTTCGCGTTCTCCATGGATACGACCAACTGGTCCAGTGGTGGGTTGGAACCCTTCCTCAACTTAGCCATCGTCTGTCTCCTGGAGAATCTCGACCCAGTGCACATCCACTGCGTGAATCAGTATGCCATCGAGCTGCGGAAGCTCGACCACGGCGGGGCTGGCCACGGGATCCGCTGCTGGATCGGCACCTTCATCGGGTGGATCCGCATCCACCAGCCAGGCCGGCATCTGCATGTAGAACTGTCCCGCAGCGGGGCTGATCGGCCACTCCTTGGGATAGCCGGTCAATCGACGGCCATCCTTCAATTGCAGCACCACGAAGGCAGGACGCGTACCGAGCACGCGGTACCACTCGCTCGGGTGGGATGTCCTCGTGGTGAAGCCTGCACGACGGAGAACCCTGTGGAGGGAATCCTTGTTCGCAGCGAGGGCCAATCCTGCCCCCAGCAGTGCGGCGAGGACAAAACCCCATAGCAGGCTGCTGGTCTCGGTCCAGGTCCCCAGCACAAAGCAGCGACCCGCCAGCAGGAGCATCAGTTCGGTGAACTTGACCAGCACCTGGACCGCGAAGGTGAACACCAACGCTTCCACGGTCCGTTCGAACTGCGGCGGCTTGGGATGGGATGTCAGCCCATAGAACACCCATGCAGACAGGAAACCCGGCAGCAGAAAGGTCAGCAGCGTGGTGGCGTTGTTGAAGAGCGAATCCATTCCGGCAGAAGTACTCCGTCGTGAGGATCACAACGGAGCACGATCGCGGCGATTCTTCCACCCTGGGTGGGGTTCACAGGCTGAAGATGCAGCAACCGCAACAGCGGCCATGGCGTTGCAGTTGCTCCACGAGAGCCGATAGCGTCAATGCGCGCTGCCAGCAGCGCCTTTGCCACCCACCTGTTCAATGAGGGTCTGGCTGGCCGCATTGAGCCCCACCACCGTCACCTCCGCCCCATGCGCGGCCAGCTTTTCCTGCGCCCGCTCCAGCGCGGCCACGGCAGTCAGATCCCACAGGTGGGCATCGCGCAGATCGATCTGCACCTTCGGCGCCACGTGCTGGTAATCGAACGCCGCACCCAGCTGCCCTGCCGAGGCAAAGAACACCTGCCCACGCACGCGGTAGACCTGGGTGTCACCGGCATCGTCGCGCTGCACGTCCAGCATGCGGCCAACCTTGCGCGCGAAGAACAGGGCCGACAGCAGCACACCGCTGAGCACGCCCTTGGCCAGATCGTGGGTAGCCACGGTGACCACCACGGTCAGCAGCATCACCGCAGAGGAACTGCGCGGATGCGTGCGCAGGTCGCGCAGCGAGCGCCAGCTGAAGGTGCCGATGCTGACCATGATCATCACCGCCACCAGCGCCGCCATTGGGATCTGCCGTACCAGTTCGCTGCCGTACACCACCAGCACCAGCAGGAACACGCCAGCCACCAGGCAGGACAGGCGGCCGCGGCCACCGGAGGTCACGTTGATCACCGACTGGCCGATCATCGCGCAACCGGCCATGCCACCGAGGAAGCCGGTGACCGTGTTCGCCACGCCCTGGCCGACACATTCGCGGTTGCGCTCGCTGGGCGTCTCGGTGATGTCCTCGACGATCTGCAGGGTCATCATCGATTCGAGCAGGCCGACCACGGCCAGCGTGGCCGACACCGGCAGCAGGATGCGCAGCGTCTCCCAGGTGAGCGGCACATCGGGCAGCAGGAAATGCGGCAGGCTGTCGGGCAGCTGGCCCATGTCGCCGACGCTGCGTACGTCCACGCCGAAGCCGATCACCACGGCGGTCAGCACCACAATGGCCACCAGAGGCGACGGCACCGCGCGGGTAATCCGTGGCAGCAGGTAGATGATCGCCAACGCGGCGGCGCACAGCACGTAGACCGTAGGACCGCGACCGATCAGCTCGGGCATCTGCGCCAGGAAGATCAGGATCGCCAGCGCGTTGACGAAGCCGGTGATGACCGAGCGCGAGACGAAGCGCATCAACGAGCCGAGCTTGAACACGCCGGCCAGCACCTGCAGCAGGCCGGCCAGGATGCTGGCGGCGAACAGGTACTGCAGGCCATGGTCCTTGACCAGGTCGACCATCACCAGCGCCATCGCACCGGTGGCGGCGGAGATCATGCCAGGGCGGCCGCCAGCAATGGCAGTGATGACGGCAATCGAGAACGCGGCGTACAGGCCAACCTTGGGGTCGACGCCGGCAATGAGCGAGAACGCGATGGCCTCGGGAATCAGGGCCAGGGCGACGACGATGCCGGACAGCAGGTCGCCACGGATGTTGCCGAGCCATTGCTGGCGCAGGGGGTAGGACGTTTGCATGGGAAAGCTCCGCGCGCAGGCGGGCGTAGCCGCATGGCGCTGCAGTGGAAAGACACGGGTTCCTGAGCCGGGCGGGCCGGCTGCCGATGTGCGGCAAGGGTCAGGGTGGCGTGATCACTGCAGGCGGGCGTCGGTACGTGGGAGGGGCGCAGTCTACGGGAAGCGGCCCTACGGGGGTAGAGCGGTTGGCCGGCGAAGGCAGCGAAAGGCAGCGGAGCCTGGCTCCGCTCTACAATTGAACCATGGCCGCCAACCGCCCGCAGTTCTTCGACCCCGCCACCGAACAGGGCGTGCTGCGCCTGTCGATCGCCGCCTCGCTGCTGCTGGCCGCCGCCGCAGTGGTGTTCGGCCTGCTGGCCAATTCTTCGCTGATCATCTTCGACGGCATCTACGGCCTGATCGACGTGGTGATGACCTGGCTGTCGCTGCTGGTGGCGCGCCTGATCGCGCTGTCCACACAGACCGATGCGCTGCAATCGCGGCTCAACCAGCGCTTCACCATGGGCTTCTGGCACCTGGAGCCGATCGTGCTGGGGGTGAGCGGCACACTGATGATCGGTGCGGCGCTGTATGCGCTGGTCAATGCGGTGGACGCGTTGATGTCCGGGGGCCGCCACATCGCCCTCGGCCCGGCCATTGCCTTCGCCGGGCTGTCGATCGTGGGCGAAGGCGCACTGGCCTGGTTCATCCTGCGCGCCAACCGCCGCATCGGCTCGGAGTTCATCGCATTGGACGCGAAGAACTGGGTGATCGCGGCCAGCATGTCGGCCTGCTACCTGCTGGCTTTCCTCGGCGGCGTACTGGTGCAGGGCACGTCGCTGGCGTGGGTCGGGCCGTACATCGACCCGGCCATCCTCGCCTTCGTCTGCGTGCTGGTGATGATCGCCCCGCTCGGCACAGTGAGGCGGGCGCTGGCCGGCATCCTGCTGGTCACCCCGCCGGAACTGCAAGCCCATGTGGATGCAGTGGCACGCGGGATCGTGGCCAAGCACGGCTTCGTCGAGCACCGCAGCTACGTGGCCCAGGTGGGGCGTGGCGAGCAGATCGAGCTGTTCTTCGTGGTACCGGAAAACGACCCGCCGCGGCCCCTGGTGGAATGGGACCAGCTGCGCGACGAGATCGGCGATGCACTGGGCGAGGCCTCGCCGGACCGCTGGCTGACCATCATGTTCACCACCGACCGCGAATGGACGATCTAGGCTGGCAGGACGATCAATCAAATTTTTCGTACGCATTGCAACCCAACGTACGCGGAAACCGGGCAAAGTAGGCTCCATCGCAACACCCACCCACCGACCAGGAGCATCCCGATGTCCATCGAAAAGGTTCTGTACACCGCCCAGGCCACCTCCACCGGCGGCCGTGAAGGCCGTTCCGTCTCCTCCGACAACGTGCTGGATATCCAGCTGTCGACCCCGCGCGAGCTGGGCGGCGCCGGCGGCCCGGGCACCAACCCGGAACAGCTGTTCGCCGCCGGCTACTCGGCCTGCTTCCTGGGCGCGCTGAAGTTCGTGGCCGGCCAGGCCAAGGTCGCGCTGCCGGCAGAGACCACCGTCACCGGCAAGGTCGGCATCGGCCAGATCCCGACCGGTTTCGGCATCGAAGCCGAGCTGACCATCAACGTGCCGGGCGTGCCGCGCGAGCAGGTGGAAGATCTGGTGCAGAAGGCGCACATCGTGTGCCCGTACTCCAACGCCACCCGCGGCAACATCGACGTGACGCTGATCGTTGCCTGATGCGGTGATGCCGGCCAGCGGCCGGCACTACCACTGCAGAAAAAAATGGGCGGATGCCGGTCGAAACCGAACATCCGCCCATCCCACCTTCGTTGTCCCGCACGGGGGCATGAGGTTGCCGGCCAGCGGCCGGCGCTACCAGGTCACTTCTCGCTCGTGATGAGCTGCACGACGCTGGAGAAATCCAGCTTGCCGCGGCCGGCCTGGTGGTTCATCGAGTACAGGTTGCGGGCCACTTCGCCCAGCGGAATCGAAGCGCCGACACTCATCGCCGCTTCCACCGCCAGGCCCATGTCCTTCAGCATCAGATCGCTGCCGAAGCCGCCGCTGTAGCCGCGCGAGGCCGGGGCGTTTTCCAGCACGCCCGGCCACGGGTTGCACACTTCGGTGGCCCAGCTGCGGCCGGTGCTGACCGCCATCATCTGCGACAGCACCTTCGGGTCCAGCCCATGCGCCACGCCGAGGGCGATGGCTTCGCCGGTGACCGCCATGATCACGCCCAGCGCCATGTTGTTGCACAGCTTGGCGACCTGGCCGGCACCGCTGGCGCCGACATGGAAGATGTTCTTGCCCATCGCCTGCAGCACCGGGCGAGCGCGCTCCAGCGCATCCTCCTCGCCACCGACGATGAAGGTCAGGGTGCCGGCCTGGGCACCGGCGGTACCGCCGGATACCGGCGCGTCGATCATCTGCAGGCCACGTGCGGCAGCGGCTTCGGAGACCTTGCGGGCGCTGGCCGGGGCGATCGTGCTGCAGTCGATGACCAGCGCACCGGCCGGGATCGCGGCGAGGATGCCGTCGTCGCCCAGGTACACGCCTTCGACGTGGCGGCTGGCCGGCAGCATCGAGATCACCACCTCGGCATCGGCCAGGGTTTCGCGCGCCGACGCGGCCGCGCTGGCACCGGCATCGACGGCGGCCTGCACCGCGGCCGGGACCAGATCGAACACGCGCACGGTATGGCCGTTCTTGACCAGATTGGCGGCCATCGGGCCACCCATGTTGCCCAACCCGATGAATGCAATGCGGCTCATGCAAGGCTCCTTTCAACAAGGGGAGTGCCCAGGTCGGCCAGCGGATGCGCGGCATCGGCCCAGGGGGAAGCGAAGAAGGTGTCGGCCCACGCGCCGGTGGCCTCGGCCAGGGTGGCCGGGTTCCACTGCGGATTGCGGTCCTTGTCGATCAGCAGCGCGCGGATGCCTTCGGCGAAATCACCGTGGGCGGCGCAATGCAGGGCGACGATGTACTCCAGGCGGTAGATCGCGGCCAGGTCCTGACCGGCACTGCGGCGCTGCAGTTCGTACGACAGCCGTGCCGAACCGGGTGCACCGGCGGCGAGGGTCTTCTGTGCTGCCTGCAGCCAGGCATCGTCGGTCTGCAGACCGGCAATGCGCGCAATGATGGCCTGCAGGTCATCGCCTTCGCACAACGCATCAACCTGCGCCGCATTGGCCAGCAGCGGGCCGGTGGCAGCATCGCTGGCATGCGACTGCAGCAGATGGCTGAGCCGTTCGTGGTTGTGTGCGGCGTTGCTGGACCACGCGACCTGCAGCAGCGCGTCGAACACCGCGCTGCGGCGTTCTTCGGCCACGTGCACATCGGCCAGGCCGGCGTAGATGGCGTCGCCCGGGTTCAGCAGCGCGCCGGTCAGGGCCAGGAACAGGCCGCCCTTGCCCGGCACGCGCGGCAGCAGCCAGCTGCCACCCACATCGGGGAACAGGCCGACGGTGATTTCCGGGAAGGCCAGCTTGGAGCGCTCACTGACCACGCGGTGGCTGGCGCCGGACATCAGGCCGATGCCGCCGCCCATCACGATGCCGTGGCCCCAGCACAGGATCGGCTTGGCGTAGGTGTGGATGAGGTAATCGACGCGGTATTCAACGTCGAAGAACTCGGCCGCGTAGTCGTTCTCGCGGATGTCGCTGCGGCCGGCCTCGCGGAAGTCGACCATGCTCTTGTACAGGCTGTGCAGGTCACCGCCGGCGCAGAACGCCTTTTCGCCGGCACCCTGCAGCACCACCATGGCGATGCCATCGTCGTCGGCCCAGGCATTCAACTGCTTCAGCAGCAGGTGTGCCATCGGCAGCGAGAAACCGTTGAGCGTACGCGGCGCATTGAGCGTGGCGATGCCGATGCGCGTGCCGTTGCCGGCTGCGCGCTCTTCGAACAGCACCGGTGCGTCGTCGGCAGCGGTGTCGGTGCTCATGCGTTCTTCCACTGCGCAGCGCGCTTTTCCAGGAAGGCGGTCACGCCCTCGACCTGGTCGGCGGTGTCGAACAGATCGACGAAGGCTTCGCGTTCGGCCACCAGCGCCGAAGCGTGGGTGCCGGTGCGGGTGGCCTGCACCAGGGTCTTGCAGGCGGCGATGCTGGTCGGGCTCTGCTTGCCGGCCTTCTTCGCCCATTCCAGCGCCAGCGCCTTGGCTTCACCCTTGCCGACCTTTTCTTCGGCCAGGCCAATGCGCAGCGCGGTCTCGGCGTTGATGCGCTCGCCCAGCAGGATCATGCGCTTGGCCCAGCCCTCGCCAACCAAGCGCGGCAGGTTCTGGGTGCCACCGGCGCAGGGCAGCAGGCCGACGGTGGCCTCTGGCAGCGCAACCTGGGCATGGTCTTCAATGATGCGCAGGTCGCAGGCCAGCGCGCATTCCAGGCCACCGCCCATGGCGTAGCCGTTGATCGCGGCGATCGACACGCCACGGAAACCGGACAGCGCCTCGAAGGCTTCACCGAAGCGGCGCGCGGCTTCACGTGCAGCGGCCTTGTCGCCGGAGGCGAACTGGTTGAGGTCGGCACCGGCGGAGAAGAATTTCTCGCCGTCACCGGTGATCACCAGCGCGTAGATGTCGCGGTCTGCGTTGAGCGCGCCCACCAGGTCGCGCAGCGCCGACAGGCTGTGCACGGTCCAGGTATGCGCCGGCGGGTTGTTCAGGGTGACCACGGCGGTGTGGCCATCCACCTCGACCTTCAGGCCCACGTGCTCCTGGGTACGCCAATCCTTCATCGCAGTTCCTCTTCGGTGTTGAGCAGGTGACGGGCAACGATCACCCGCATGATCTCGTTGGTGCCTTCCAGGATCTGGTGCACGCGGCAGTCACGCAGCAGGCGCTCGATCGGGTATTCGCGGATGTAGCCGTAGCCACCGTGGATCTGCAGTGCTTCGTTGCAGACGTTGAAACCGGCATCGGTGGCGAAGCGCTTGGCCATCGCGCACCACACGTTGGCGTCGCTGGCACCGGCATCGAGCTTGCGCGCAGCGGTGTGCACCATCTGCCGGGCGGCCACCAGCTGGGTGACCATGTCGGCCAGCTTGAACTGCAGCGCCTGGAACTCGGCCAGTGCCTTGCCGAACTGGCGGCGCTCGCCCATGTAGCGGCGTGCAGCGTCCAGCGCACCCTGCGCAGCGCCCAGCGAGCAGGCGGCGATGTTGATGCGGCCGCCATCGAGCCCCTTCATCGCCAGCTTGAAGCCGCCGCCTTCCTCTCCCAGAAGGTGGCTGACCGGTACGCGGACGTTTTCGAAGGTGATGCCACGGGTGGGCTGGCTGTTCCAGCCCATCTTCTCTTCCTTGCGGCCGAAGCTGATGCCCGGCAGGTCGGCCGGCACCGCAATGGCGCTGACACCGCCGGCACCGGCACCACCGGTACGCGCCATCACCACTAGCAGCTCGGTGGCACCGGCGCCGGAAATGAAGGCCTTCGAGCCGTTCAGCACATAGAAGTCGCCATCGCGCACGGCGGTGGTCTTCAGCGAGGCCGCGTCGGAACCGGCACCGGGTTCGGTCAGGCAGTACGAGGCCAGCTTGAGGCCGGCGGCCAGATCCTGGCCCCACGCATCGCGCAGCGCCGGCTGGCCCCACGTGGACACCATCCACGAAGCCATGTTGTGGATGCTGATGTACGCCGCGGTCGACGGATCCACGTTGGCGAGCTCCTCGATGACGACGGCGGCGTCCAGTCGGCTCAGGCCGCTGCCGCCCACTTCCGGGTCCATGTACAGGCCGCAGAAGCCCAGTTCACCGGCCTTGGCGATCGCCTCGCGCGGAAAGATGCCCTCCGCATCCCATCGCGCGGCGTGCGGCGCCAGTTCGGCCTGTGCGAAGTCGCGCGCCGCCTCGCGGTACGCCTGCTGCGCTTCTTCCAGTTCCGTCGTCATCGAGTGGCTCATGGCTGCTCCTGCCGTTACTTCAGGCTGATCGTGGTGTTGACGCCATGGCTGAGCGTCTCGTCATCGAACCAGCGCGCGGTGACCGTCTTGGTCTGGGTGTAGAACAGCACCACCTGCTTGCCGTACGGGCCCAGGTCGCCCAGCTTGGAGGCGCGCGAACCGGTGAACGAGAACAGCGGCACCGGCACCGGGATCGGCACGTTGATGCCGACCTGGCCGACGTCGATGTCTTCCTGGAACTTGCGCGCGGCGGCGCCGGACTGGGTGAACAGTGCGGTGCCGTTGCCGTTCGGGTTGCTGTTGACCATCGCGATGGCTTCCTCCAGCGTCTCTGCTTCGAGGATGACCAGCACCGGCCCGAAGATTTCTTCCTGGTAGATGCGCATGTCGGTGGTGACACCGGCAAAGATGGTCGGGCCGACGAAGTTGCCCTTCTCGAAACCATCGACCTGCGGCTTGCGGCCATCGAGCACCAGCTTGGCGCCCTGCTCCACGCCCGAGGCGATCAGGCCTTCCACGCGCTCGCGGGCGCTGCAGGAAATGACCGGACCGACGTCGGTGCCGGCGACGGTGCCACCGCTGACCTTCAGGGTCTTGGCCTTGGTGACCAGGTCCTGCACCCAGTTGCGTGCTTCACCGACCAGCACCAGGGTGGAGGCGGCCATGCAGCGCTGGCCCGCGGCACCGAAGGCGGCGCCGACCATCGCATTGAGGGTCTGTTCCTTGTTGGCGTCCGGCAGCACCACGGCGTGGTTCTTGGCGCCCATCATGCACTGCACGCGCTTGCCGGCCAGCGAGGCACGGTTGTAGACGTGGGTGCCGACGCGGGTGGAACCGACGAACGACACGGCCTTGATGTCCGGGTGGTCGCAGATCGCGTTGACCACTTCCTCGCCGCCGTGGACGACGTTCAGCACGCCGTTCGGAATGCCTGCTTCCAGCGCAAGCTCGACCAGGCGCATGGTGACCATCGGGTCCTGCTCGGACGGCTTGAGGATGAAGGTGTTGCCGGTGGCAATGGCCATCGGGAACATCCACAGCGGGATCATCGCCGGGAAGTTGAACGGGGTGATGCCGGCGCACACGCCCAGCGGCTGCATGATCGTGTAGGTGTCCACGCCATTGGCCACGTTGTTGGCCAGTTCGCCCAGCTGCAGGTTGCCGATGGCGGCGGCGTGCTCGACCACTTCCAGGCCGCGGAACACATCGCCTTCGGCGTCGGGCAGGGTCTTGCCCTGTTCGGCGGTGAGGATGTGGGCCAGCTCGCTCATGTTCTCGCGGATCAGCTGCTGGTACTTCAGGAAGATGCGCGCACGGGTGCCGATCGGGGTCTTGCGCCAGGTCTTGAAGGCTTCCTTGGCAGCGGCAACGGCGGCGTCCACTTCGCCGGTGGTGGCGAACGGCACCTTGGCCAGCACGTCCTGGGTGGCCGGATTGATCACGTCCTGCCAGTGGGAGGTGGCCGATTCAACGAACTGGCCATCGATCAGCATGCGGATACGGGGCGCTGCAACAGTCATGACGACAATCCCACAGGGTGCGAAAGATGCTTGGCATTATTCACAGCACCCACCTCGATTTCCGGGCTGAATCCGCTTAATCTGGCCAACACGCCAGACGATTCATGTTAATTCTGTGAATTATTCAGCCCCCCAGCGACAACTTGGCCTGCGCCTGCTGCGGCTGCGCGAGCAGCGCGGCTACAGCCAAGCGGATCTGGCACGGGCGCTGGGGCTGTCGGCCAGCTACCTGAACCAGATCGAGCGCAACAAACGTCCACTGACGCCGGCGGTGCAGAAGAAGCTGGGTCAGGTACTCGGCGATGTTTCGGCGCTGTTCGACGAAGATGAGCCTGCGGCATTGCAGGAAGCGCTGGGCGAAACCCTGCGCGACCTAGGCCTGGCCGAGGTCAGCGCGACCGAGCTGCGCGCCCTCGCTGGCAACCTGCCGCAGGTCAGCCGCGCGCTGCTGGACCTGCACCGCCGCCACCTGGCGCTGCGCGAGCATGCCGCCGCGCTGGAATTCCAGCTGGGCGAGCCCGGTGCCGGCAGCACCCTGCCGGCCGGCGACCAGGTACGCGAGTTCTTCAACCGCATGCACAACCACATTCCCGAGCTGGACGAGCTGGCCGAGCAGCTGTTCGCCGAGTGGGGGTTGTCCCCCGGGCACGTGGCACCGCGGCTGCGCCAGCTGCTGGCCGACCGCCATGGCGTGCTGGTGGAGGTGGCCGCACTGCAGGCCGGGCGCGAAAAGCGGCAATACGATGCCGGTGCGCGGCGGCTGTGGCTGCCCGATTACCTGGAGCCCGGCCAGCAGGCGTTCCAGATGGCCGCCGAGCTGGCGCTGCACGGCTACCTGCCGCAGATCGATGCGGTGGTGGCGCGCGCCGGGTTCACCGATGAGGCACGCATCGCGCAGGCGCGGATCGGTCTCTCCAACTATTTCGCCGGCGCGCTGGTGATGCCGTACATGCGCTTCCTGCGTGCGGCCGAAGCCAGCAGCTACGACATCGAACTGCTGGCGCACCAGTTCGGCGTCGGCTTCGAAGCGGTCTGCCACCGGCTGAGCACGCTGGCGCGGCGCAGTGCGCCCGGGCTGCCGTTTTTCTTCATCCGGGTGGACCGCGCCGGCAACGTATCCAAGCGCCACTCCGCCACCGATTTCCACTTCTCGCAGGTGGGTGGCTCGTGCCCGCTGTGGATCGTCTACGAGGCGTTCAACCAGCCGGGGCGGATCCTGACGCAGACCGCGCGCATGCCCGATGGCCGGCGCCACTTCTGGCTGGCACGGCAGGTCAGCAGTGGCCCGGTGGGCCATGGCCAGCCGCGCAAGACCTTCGCGGTGGCGCTGGGCTGCGACCTGCAGCATGCCGAGCGGCTGGTCTATTCGCTGGGGCTGGATGTGCAGAGCCCGGGAAATTCGGTGTCGATTGGGCCAGGTTGCCGGGTGTGTCCGCGCGAGGACTGCATGCAGCGCGCGTTCGCGCAGTTGCCGGGGCGGTAGGGTTGGTTCGGCAGGGCTGCGCCCTGCACCTGCTTCAATCCAAGGCAACAGCAAAAGCAACAGCGGGCTTTCCGTGGGATGGCGGGGTGGATCCGGTTGCGGGGGACGCTGCAAGTCCCCCTCCGGGGCCCGGCCCAGCCGCTGGCGGCTGTGCGTTCGGGCGCTTGCGAAGCAATGCTTCGCAAGCAAAGCGCCCTCACCCATGTAAGCTCGGTCGCCGCTTGCTCGTGTGCGCAGTCCTGCGCACACGGCAAGACCGGGGTTGGGCGTCCTGCCCAACCCGCCCGAGGCATGCCTCGGGCCCATGCGGCTCACGCCCCCGCAACCGGACCCACCCCGCCTTCGACAGTTTCCCGCGGCTGTTGGTGGGTGCTGACCGTTGGTCGGCACGCTGCTGTTGGTGGGTGTCGACCTTGGTCGACACGGTAGATCCACGCCATGCGTGGATGCGTTTCGATGAAGGTTCGAAATATTCGATCTCGATCGGATTCCATCCACGCATGGCGTGGATCTACTAAACCTTTCGTGCGTAGGCTGCATCCCATTGCAATGCCCGCCCATGGAGACACCTATATCCCTGTTGCGCTCTTGCCTGGCCCTGCTGCTCACTGCCACCGCCGCGCCGGCGTGGGCGACCTTTTCCATTGCCGCCTGCAACGAGGCCGGCGACTGCGGGGTGGCGGTGGCCACGCACAACCTGGCGGTCGGGGGCGTGGGTGTGCCGTGGGCACAGGCCAAAGTGGGCGCGGTCGCCAGCCAGTTCGAGACCAACCCGACCTATGGGTCGAAAGGCCTTGAACTACTGGCCAAAGGTCGCACGCCTTCGCAGGTGCTGAAGCAGCTGTTGGATGAAGACGGCAACTTCGATGGCACCACCCTCGCCGAGCGCCAGGTGGGGCTGGTCAGTGCGCGCGGCGGCAATGCGCAGTACACCGGCGCCACCGCGCAGCAGGCCAGCTGGGCCGGTGCGCACGGCGACGGCATGTTGAGCGTGCAGGGCAATGGCCTGGCCGGACCGGACGTGCTGGCGGCAATGCAACGTACCTTTACGGCTTCGCACGGAGCGCTGGCCACACGCCTGCTGGCGGCGCTGGAAGCCGGCCAGGCCGCGGGCGGCCAGCGCAGTGGGCAGTGGTCGGCCGCGCTGCTGGTGCGCACGCCAGGAGGCGACTGGCAGGACACCGACCTGCGCGTGGACGCCGACCCGCGTGCGGTCGCGAGGCTGCGCGAGCTGTACGACATGCGCCTGTCCAACGAGGCGATCATCCAGGCCGAGCAGCGTTGGGAGAACGGCGATGTGGCAGGTGCGCGCGCTGCGCTGGCGTCCTCGTTGTCACTGGCCCACGGCTGGGACCGTACCTGGGCGCGCGCTGCGCGCCTGGCCATGCGGCAAGGTGATTTCGCGCTGGCCCGCGAATACCTGGCCGGCCTGCGTGCGCTCAATCCGGGCTGGGTGAAGCAGGAGCTGGCGCTGCCGTTGTATGCACCCTTGCAGGGTGATGCGGTGGTTGCACCCTGGCGATGAAGCACCGCAGGGAGCAGATCATGCCGACCAAGGTCGGCACCCACAAGAACAGTTCAATCGGCCGCGGCGGAGATCAGTAGATCGGCGTCACCTTCATCTGCGGCAGCGGGCGCGGTGCGCCGTCGGTGAGGTCCGGGCCGAGGTCCTCCCAGGTACGTCCCTGCTCGACCATCAGCCCCCACAACTGCTGCGATGCCAGCCGCTTGTCTTCCGAGCCCAGCTTGTACGACGGTGGCGTCGGCTGGCCACTGGCAACCATCGAATAAGCTGAACGGTAGGCCAGTACCTGCTGCGCCAGGTCGTCGGTGCGCGCCACTTCCAGCGTGTAGCGCTGGTAGGCCGAGGCCAGGTTGCGCCAGCGGATCCAATAGTGGTTCTCGAACGAGAACGAACAGAAGCGCGCACCGGCCAGGCTGCCCTTGTCGGCGATGCGGGTCAGCACCTCCTGTGGCATGTCCAGGTTCATGCCGCCTTCGTCGCCCTGCAGGCTCACATGCACGATGCGGTCGCGGTAACCCGGCGCGCGCGCCTGCAGCAGGTCGCGCCAGTTCTGCATGGTCGCCACCACCGCGAACAGGAAACGGCCCAGCTCCGCAGCGGCCAGCGGTGTGGCGATCGACTGGTAGGTACGCTGCCAGCCGTGGCGGTTTTCGGTGGGCAGGAACACGGCGTGTTCCAGCGCCTGGCGGCCACTGCTGCCGTGGCTCACGTCTTCGGCGTGCTGCGGGTAGACCAGATTGATGGCGAAGGTTGGCCAGCGCGGCAACGCGGCATCGAACAGGTGGATCGGGAAGTTGCTGCTGATGCCACCATCGGAGAACCAGCAGATGCGGAACGCGGTGATCACCGGTCCGCAGGTCTGCCCGGCACTGGTCAGCCCTTCCATGCTGTCGGCCACGTTGTGCTCCTGGTCGGCCGCAGGTGCGGTCGGTTCGCAGCGACGCTCGCGGCGTGAGGGCTCATGCAACGGCACCGCGCTGATCAGCAGCGGGAAGCTCAGGCTCATGCGCGTGGCCACCAGCACCGGCAGCTTCGGGCCCTGCGGCAGGTGGTAGTACCGGCGCCCTTCCACCTCCAGTGGCGGGCCGGCCTGCGTCACCAGCCACTGCACCACGCTGGCCGGGAACAGCTGCTCGAACTCCTCGCGCAGGAACCAGAACTGCGCGCCGCCCAGCGGCAGCGTGCGCGGCTCGTTGTGCGACACACAGGTGGTGATCATCTGCAGGCTGATCGCATGCGGGCTGTCCGGCTCGCCGGCATAGCGCGGCGCATCGTGCAGGTCGGCGAACGTGAGCGGTGCATCCAGCGGCTTGCCGGACAGCTGCTGCAGGCATTCATGCAGCCACTCGGTCAACGCCGGCGTGCGTGCATCGCGGCCGAGGCCGCTGCACAGGCCCAGCAGGTTACGGCGCGCCACCCGCGCCACCCGCAGCGCGGCACCGGCCACGCCGGCACCATACGCGCACAGCAGTGATGGCAGCAGCGTGGCGGCCACGCCGCTCCAACCGCCGCCCCACCAGCCCAGGCCGAGCAGCAGCGCCAGCGACACCAGCACCTCCAGTGGCGCAATCTCGAACACCGCGATGGCCAGGCACAGCAGCTTGTGTGGCAGGCCGGCATTGCCGGTCAGCACCACCAGCAACCGATAGGCGGCGCGCGCGCCCCGTGCCGGCTGGAACAGGCTGTAGATGAAGCCGCGCCGCGACAGCTGCGCCGACACCGCCGACAGCCCGCCGTAGCCGGCATCGCCGGGCAGGTGCTCGCCGGCCTGCTGGCGGCGATCACCGCATGCCGCCGCGGCCGCTACGGCTGCAGCGATGGCGCCGGCTGAGGTGCCGCCGATGCTCTTGAAGCGATACTCGCGCGCCAGCGCCAGTACCGCATTGGGGTACACGATGCCGCTGGTGATGCCGCCTTTCATGACCAGATCGCAGTACTTCGCCGCCACGAGCCACCTCCCGTCTGTCGGTGCCCAGTATGGCAAGAGGCGCTCTCACAGCCTGAGAAGCGAGCCACAGCCCTGCGCTTTCATTGGCCCTTGACCATTGGCCCCGACGCGTCCACCGTGGGCACGCCGAAGGTATCCTTGCCGTGGCATTGATGGCGGCAGGGATTTGAACGGGAATCCGGTGAAGGCGCCTTGCGCGCCCATTCCGGAGCTGCCCCGCAGCGGTGAATGGAAACGAATCCTGCCAACAGCACTGGGCTCACGCCTGGGAAGCGGCAGGTAGTAGGTGGGCTGCGGCCCGTGTCCATCAGCCCGAATACCGGCCCCGGCCGGGGGACACGACCGTCCCCTGACTCGACCTGGAATCTCCGCGGGGAGGTTGCCGGGGCCGTCGTTGTCCTGCGCGTGCAGGCGGTGCGGCCGCGTGCGTCCTGTTCACGGTTTCCGGCCAGACCTGTTCACCCACGCGCTGATGCATGGGCCACCGCCGTTGCCGGCGGTCCATGCGGTACCTGACGATGACCGAGCTCCAACGCCCCACCCTGTCCCTGCCCGAAAACGGCCAGCGCCTGCTGCTGCACTCGTGCTGCGCACCCTGCTCCGGCGAAGTGATGGAGGCGATCACCGCCTCCGGGATCGACTACGCGATCTTTTTCTACAACCCCAACATCCACCCGGTGAAGGAATACGAGCTGCGCAAGCAGGAGAACATCCGCTTCGCCGAACAGCACGACATCCCGTTCATCGACTGCGACTACGACACCGACAATTGGTTCAGCCGTGCACGCGGCATGGAAAACGAGCCCGAGCGCGGCATCCGCTGCACGATGTGCTTCGACATGCGCTTCGAGCGCACTGCGCTGTACGCGCACGAGCACGGCTACGACACCATCAGTTCGTCGCTGGGCATCTCGCGCTGGAAGAACATGGCGCAGATCAACGACTGCGGCAACCGTGCCGCGTCGCGCTATGAAGGCCTGCAGTACTGGGACTACAACTGGCGCAAGGGCGGCGGTGCCAGCCGCATGATCGAGATCAGCAAGCGCGAGCAGTTCTACCAGCAGGAATACTGCGGCTGCGTGTACTCGCTGCGCGATGCCAACCGCCACCGCCGCGAGAATGGCCGCGAACGAATCAAGATCGGCCTGCTGTACTACGGGCAGGACGCTGAGACGCCGCAGGGCGATTGACGTGTGGGCATGGGGCGGCCACGCTGGTCGCCCCTTCTGCTGTACCGGAACTGCCATGACCGCCCTGCCCGCCGATGTCGCCCTGCTGGTGATCGACCTGCAGCCGGACTTCATGCCCGGTGGCGCGCTGGCCTGCGACCAAGGCGATGCGCTGGTGGCACCGATCGCCGATCTGCTGGCACAGCGCCGCTACCGCACCGTGGTGGCAACACAGGACTGGCACTCGGCCGACCATGCCTCGTTCGCCAGCCAGCACCCCGGCCAACGCCCCTTCGAGACCATCCTGCTGCACGCGCAGCCGCAGACCCTGTGGCCGGACCACTGCGTGCAGGGCAGCGCCGGTGCCGCGCTGCATCCGGGCGTGGACTGGACCGTGGCCGACCTGATCCTGCGCAAGGGCACGCGCCAACAGGTGGATTCATACAGCGCCTTCCGCGAGAACCATGGCCCCGATGGCGAGCGCCCGGCCACCGGCCTGGCCGGCTGGCTGCACGAACGCCGCATCCGCGAAGTGCACGTATGCGGCCTGGCCCGCGACTACTGCGTGCTGTGGAGCGCGCAGGACGCGGTGAAGTCCGGCTTCCGGGTGAAATTCCTGTGGGAGCTGACCAAGCCGGTGACCGACGCCAACGACGCGATGGTGCGCGAGGCGCTGGGCAAGGCGGGGATCGCGATCGCCTGAGGCGTGACCGCCGGGCATGGCCCGGCGCTACCGCACACGTCGCTTATGCCGCTTGCGCGCTCCTGCCCACGACAACACAATCGATTCATCCAGCCCCCTAACTACGCCCCCCTACAGATCGCGGGACGGCCGAACCGGGGGCTTTTCATTGGATGAAATCAGGATTCGGTAGTGGCGGGGGCCGGGGGGGGGGCCCCGGCGCGCGGGCCGATGCGGCGCACCCCCCGCACGCCCCGGGGGCGCCCGGGCG
>NZ_JAWIRT010000012.1:99878-105208 GCF_036320045.1 Stenotrophomonas sp. SMYL20
GTAGTGCCGGCCGCTGGCCGGCAACCTCGGGATCTCTGCAGTTGCCGGCCAGCGGCCGGCACTACCGGATAGCACCCGTGGTAGCGCCGGGCCATGCCCGGCGGACGCGGGATGGGCGATTACCGGAACACCACCGTTCGGTGCCCGTTGAGCAGGATGCGGTGCTCCACATGGCGCCGAACGGCGCGCGCCAGCACCAGCGATTCGGTATCGCTGCCCAGCCGCACCAGCTCGCGCGGCGCCATCGCATGGTCCACGCGGGCCACGTCCTGTTCGATGATCGGGCCTTCGTCCAGATCCTCGGTGACGTAGTGCGCGGTGGCGCCGATGATCTTGACCCCGCGCGCGTGTGCCTGGTGGTACGGCTGCGCGCCCTTGAAGCTGGGCAGGAAGCTGTGGTGGATGTTGATCGCACGGCCGGCCAGCGCGCGGCACAGCGTGGGTGACAGGATCTGCATGTAGCGCGCCAGCACCACCAGATCGATGCGTTCGCGCTCGACCAGGTCGATGATCTGCTGCTCCTGCACCACGCGCGTATCAGCGGTCACCGGCAGGTGGTGGAACGGCACCTGGTAGGACGCCGCCAGCGGCGCGAAGTCGGCGTGGTTGGACGCTACTGCGGCAATGTCCACCTTCAGCTGGCCGCTGTGGGCACGGAACAGCAGGTCGTTGAGGCAGTGCCCCTGCTTGCTGACCAGCACCAGCAGGCGTGCACGGCGGCGGCCATCATGCAGCTGCCAGTCCATGCCGAAGCCGGCGGCGAGCGTAGCCATGGCGGCGTGCACGGTCTCCAGCGGCAGGCCGGCATCGCGATCGAAATGCACGCGCAGGAAGAAGCGGCCGCTCTCCTCGTCGCCGAACTGCTGGGCGTCGAGAATGTTGCAGCCGTGGTCGAACAGCAGGCCGGAAACGCGGTAGACGATGCCGGTACGGTCGGGGCAGGACAGGGTGAGGATGGAATCGGGGCGCATCGCACGAGTGTAGGGCAGCGACCTGCCCTCGGGATCGATGGTCACCGATGCAACCGACCTGCTTGGTTCAGTCCCAAGCGATACTTGGGTTTCTCCATGGCAAGCTGGTCGGTCATGAACCTGTTGCAACTGATCCGCAGCTTCACCCGCACCGCAGAGACCGGCAGCATTGCCGCCGCGGCCCGCATCCTTGGCATCAGCGCCACCGCAGTCGGCCAGAACATCAACCGGCTGGAGGCGCATCTGGGCGTACGGTTGCTGAACCGAAGTACGCGGCAGCTGGCGCTCAGCGAGGCCGGCGCGCTGTACCTGGCGCAGGTGCGCCACATCGAAGCCGACCTGGCGCGTGCACAGGCGATGGTCACCTCCGGTGACATCGAACCGGCCGGGCCGCTGCGCATCGCCAGCAGCAGCGCGTTCGGCCGCCACGTGCTGGCACCGTTGCTGCCGTCACTGCAGCAACGCTACCCGCAGCTGCAGCTGGAGCTGCGCCTGACCGATCGCGCCGTGCAACACGGCCCGGAAGCGGTGGATGCCAGCATCCGCATCGGTGCACAGCTGGAGGACGGTGTCGTCGCACGGCAGCTGGCGCGCGTGCCGTTCGTGTTCTGTGCCTCGCCGGCCTACCTGAAGGCACACGGCACCCCGCAGCAACCCTCCGAGCTGAGCGGCCATCGCGGGCTGCTGCACCGCTTCCCCACCGATGGCCGGCCGCTGCGATGGGGCCTGTTGAAGGATAGCCAGCGCGTGGACGCCGCACTGCCGCCGAGCATGGTCTGCGATGACATCGATGCCCTGGCGACGCTGGCCGCAGCCGGTGCCGGCATCACCCGGCTGGCCGCATTCGTGGCCGAGCCGTACCTGCGCGATGGCCGCCTGCAGGCGGTGTTCGGCGCCGACACTGCATGGCGCCCCGAACCGATGGAAGTCTATTTCTGCGTCAGCGACCGCCGCGATTTCACTGCCAAGATCCGCGCACTGTTCGAGCACCTGCAGGCCGGCATGGCGCCGGCCTGGCGGGTGTGAGCCTCAGCGCGCCTTGAACACGCCGCGCGCATCGCGCGGCTCGCAGCGCAGGTACTGCGGCGCCGGTTCCACGCTGTCGCGCAATGCGGCGGCGGCATGCCACGGCCAGCGCGGGTCGTAGAGGATGCCGCGCGCCAGGGCTACCGCATCGGCGTGGCGATGGCGCAGGATCGATTCGGCCTGCTCCGGTTCGGTGATCATGCCCACGGCGATGACCGGCATGCGCACCTTGGCCTTGATCGCCGCCGCGAACGGCACCTGATAGCCCGGGCCGACGGTGATCTTCTGGCGCTCGTCCAGGCCACCGCTGGAGACATGCAGGAAGTTGCAGCCGCGCGCGTCCATCACCTGCGCCAGCGCCTCGCTCTGCACCAGATCCCAGCCGCCATCGACCCAGTCGCTGGCGGAGATGCGCACGCCCACCGCGACCTTGTCGGACACTGCCGCACGCACCGCATCGAACACCTCCACCAGCAGGCGCAGGCGGTTCGGCAGCGAGCCACCGTAGCCATCGGTGCGGCGGTTGCTCAGCGGCGACAGGAACTGGTGCAGCAGATAACCGTGCGCGGCATGCAGCTCGATCAGCTCGAAGCCCAGGCGCTCGGCGCGCACCGCACTGGCGGCGAAGGCGGCGATGACCTCGGCGATGCCGGCCTCGTCCAGTTCCTGCGGTGCCGGATCGGCGGCATGGAACGGCAGCGGCGACGGCGCCACGGTGGCCCAACCCCGCGCATCGTCGGCCGGCAACTGGCCACCACCGTCCCACGGACGCCTCACCGAGGCCTTGCGGCCGGCATGGCCCAGCTGGATGCCCAGCGGCATCGGCGACCAGCGGCGGACGCTGGCCAGCACCTGTGCCAGTGCGGCCTCGGTGCCGTCGTCCCACAGGCCCAGGTCGGCCCAGCTGATGCGGCCGCGCGGTTCGACGGCAGTGGCTTCCAAGATCAGCAGGCCGGCGCCGGACTGCGCCAGGTTGCCCAGGTGCATGGCATGCCAGTCGCTGGCGCGGCCGTCTTCGGCGGAGTACTGGCACATCGGCGCGATGACGATGCGGTTGGACAGGGTCAGGGGGCCGAACGAGATCGGCGAAAACAGCTGGCTCAAGACGGTGATGAACGACGTAGGGGGTGCGTATTGCACCGCCGCACGGCCTGCGAATCAACCGTCTGGATGGATCGCTGTTTCGCGGTGGGCGTGCAGCCGAGCGTGTGCTCGGCTCAGGACGAAGCCCACGCGGCCAGCGCCTCGGCGCAGTCCCGTTCATCCTTGAACTGCAGCAGGTCGTCGGCGCGGGTGCGGCCACGGTTCAACGCCGCCACCGGCAGCCCTGCCCTGGCCGCCGCCTGCACGAAGCGGAAGCCGGAATAGACCATCAGCGATGAACCCACCACCAGCACGGCGTCGGCCTGCTGCAGGTGCTCCTGCACCGCCTGCACGCGCTCCCGCGGCACGTTTTCGCCGAAGAACACCACATCCGGCTTCAACACGCTGCCGCAATGCGGGCACTCGGGCACCACGAACGCGGAGAAATCGGTCTCCAGATCGGCATCACCATCGGGCGCGATGCCTGCCTCCAGCGCGTCCCAGCCGGGATTGGCGTCCAGCAGGCGCTGCTGGAACTCCTCGCGGCCGCTGCGACGCTCGCAACCCATGCAGCGCACCAGATCCAAGCGGCCATGCAGGTCGATCACGTTGTGGCTGCCGGCACGCTGGTGCAGGCCGTCCACGTTCTGGGTCAGCAGCACCTGCAGCTTGCCTCGGCTTTCCAGCGCGGCCAGGGCCTGGTGGGTGCCGTTGGGCCGGGCCAGGCCGAAGCGCGGCCAGCCGAGCAGGCTGCGCGCCCAGTAGCGCTGGCGGGTGGCCGCCTCGCCCATGAAGGCCTGGTAGGTCACCGGCGGCGTGCGTTTCCACTGGCCGTCGGCATCCCGGTAATCGGGAATGCCCGAGGCGGTGCTGCAGCCGGCGCCGGTCAGCACGAACAGGCGCTGGGCACGGTCGATGAAGTCGGTCAGTGGCAGGGTCATGGCTGCCAGATGGGGGCGCGGTGGCGCCCCCGCAAGCGCCGGTCCGTTGGCCGGGTCAGGCCGCCGGCAGCGGCGGTACCGCGATCGGGTGGCCTTCCTCGTCCAGCGCGATCATCACGAAGTGGCCGCGGGTGCACAGCTTGCGCTCGCCGCTGTGCAGGTCTTCGGCGACCAGTTCCACCTCCACCTTCATCGAGCTGCGGCCGACTTCGACGATGCGGCCGATGGTTTCCACCATCTGGCCGATGCGGATCGGCAGCTTGAAGTCGACCTGGTCGCTGCGCGCGGTCACCACGGTGCGGCGCGAGTAACGGGCGGCGGCCAGGAAGGCGGCCTTGTCCATCCACGCCAGCGCCTGGCCACCGAACAGGGTGCCAAGGTGGTTGGTGTGGTTGGGAAAGACGATTTCGGCCATGCGCACTTCGGTGGGCGGCACGGTCTCGGGGATGGGAGTCATGGAGGGGCTTCGGTGTGGGGTGCTGCGGATTCTAAGCGACCGGCGTGATGGCCATCGGAATGCACGTGCAACGGTCACCCGGCAGCGGTGCCTGCGCAGGCCGCGCCTGCGGCAGGCGTTACACTGCGCCACGCCCACTGCCAGGACCGCCCATGCCCGCCACTTCCGACCTGCTGGCCTTCGCGCTGGTTTCACTGGCCATGGTGCTCACGCCCGGACCGAACATGATCTACCTGATCTCACGCTCGATCTGCCAGGGGCCGATGGCAGGCCTGATCTCGCTGGGCGGGGTGGCGCTGGGCTTCGTGTTCTACATGCTGTGTGCGGCACTGGGCATCACCGCCCTGCTGATGACCGTGCCGTTCGCCTACGACGCGCTGCGCATCGGCGGCGCGCTGTACCTGCTGTACCTGGCCTGGCAGGCGCTCAAGCCCGGCGGCCGTTCGCCGTTCGCGGTGCGCGAACTGCCGCAGGACAGCCCGCGCAAACTGTTCACGATGGGCTTCCTGACCAATCTGTTGAACCCGAAAGTGGCGGTGATGTACCTGTCGCTGCTGCCGCAGTTCCTGCATCCGGACGGCGAGGGCAGTGTGCTGATGCAGTCGATCGTGCTGGGCTCCACCCAGATCGCGGTGAGTGTGACCGTGAACGGCATGATTGCGCTGACCGCTGGCAGCATCGCCGGTTTCCTGGCCGCGCGCCCGACCTGGCAGGTGGTGCAGCGCTGGCTGATGGGCACGGTGCTGGCCGGGCTGGCGGTACGCATGGCGGTGGAAGGGCGACGCTGATTGTAGAGTCGAGCTTGCTCGACTGCTTTGCGCGAACGGCAGTCGAGCAAGCTCGACTCTACAA